>JASEHN010000004.1 GCA_030018715.1 Thermodesulfobacteriota bacterium
AAAAAGGAAATTCCTATACAATCAAGTTAAATCCCCCCATCCCCCCTTTAGTAAAGGGGGGCAAGGGGGGATTTTTCAGAACCATGCTGAATTCGCGGATGCCGACCTGGTCACGTGGAATCACCCTGATCATTTGGGTTCAAGCATATTTAAAAAGGAAATTCCTATACAATCGAGTTATCGTCTACGGGTTGGAGATTATAGAGTAATTTATCAAGTTGACACTGCTAACAAGGTTGTAATTGTTTATCATGCACGCCATAGAAAGGATGCTTATAAAAAGGTAAAATGGTGACCTGACTTCCGATAACAGCCGCTAAAAGACAAGAAGGTTAAAAGGAAAATGCTTCGCACTTCTTTTAGCCTTGAACGATAGGCCGCCATGCCGCTGCGCGGCATAGACGCGGCGGCCTATCGGGGCGCCCCCCTGTTATTTACCAGACTATACTGCCGTTTTTTAGCAAATTGAAGTGACCACTTGACATTTTTAATGATTACCAATCCCCATTTTTCAGGATTCGACTTCAGATTTTTGGCAGATCTCTTTGCGCCAGCGGGCATAGCGCCACATATGCGCAAAAACGCGGACAGCCATTTCCGGAAAATCGTAGCAGGGAATTCCATTCTCCTCCAAAAAAGGCTGACCGGCATCGATATCTTTCTTGGCCCCTAACAGGGAGAAAAAAACCGGCTTGGTGCATTTCTCCCGCAGCAATTCCACGAGCGGACGATAGGGCTCAGACCCGGAATCTGCAAAGGTTATGAAAAATATTCCATCCACTCCATCGTCTTCTAACAAAGCCCGAACAATTTCCGTAGAGGTCTTCTCAAAGCCATGGGCCAGCATGTCCGGGAAAATATCCACGGGGTTTTTAACTTTAGAGGGAGTCGCTATTACTTTGGAGATTTTATCCCGGGTGGCCTCCTGCAGAGAGGCTATCTCCAACCCCGCTTCGACGGCCGCATCAATGCTTAAAATTGCCTGGGCACCGCTGAAGGTCACCAAGGCGATTCGGCCTCCTCGCGGCAGCGGCATATTCAGGAACCCTTTAAGCGTGCGGATGAAGTCGTCGATCCCGGACATCCGCAGAACTCCGGCCTGCCGAAGCGCGCCATCGAACACCGTATCTTCAACTGCCAGGCTGGCTGTATGGGAGGCTGAGGCCTTAGCCCCTTCTTTTGTCCGCCCGCCTTTAAGCACCAGCACCGGTTTTCGAACCGTAGCTCTCCGGGCCGATTCCAAAAATTTTTGCCCGTCCCGAATATCCTCCAGATACATGCCAATGATACGCGTCTGTTCGTCTTCGGTTAAGTAGACCAGCGCTTCTGATTCGTCCACGTCCACCTTATTCCCCAGACCTATACCCTTGGAAATCTGAAGTCCTTCAAAGGAGCTAAGGTACCTCAGCAAGGCCCCCACAAAAATTCCCGACTGGGCCACAAAACCGATGGACCCCGGTCTAAGCATCCGCACCCCGGCATAATAGGAAGTGGTCAAACCCGTGGCCGTGTTCACGATTCCCAGAGTGTTTGGTCCAAACCCTCTTATGCCTGTGGAACGAAGAATAGCCCGCACCTCCTCTTGATATTTGGCCCCTTGAGGCCCGGTTTCAGCAAACCCCTCCGAGGAAATCACAACTCCTTTTACTCCTTTGCGCCCGCACTCGATCAAAGCTTCCGGAATGGATTGAGGAGGAATATGCATGACTGCCAGATCAACCGGAAATGGCACCTCTGCTATGCTCCGGTACAACGGGGTCTCAAAAACCTCCCCGCCTTGAGGATTCACTCCCGCAACCCGCCCCTGAAAGCCAACTTTCTTCAAGACGCTGATTAACTGTGCCCCGGATTTTTGGGGATCCCGTGAAGCTCCGATGACTGCCACATTTCTGGACTCGAATATTTCGCGGACAGACCACATTGAACTTACCTCCAATTTCAGCATATCTCCAGCCGGTAAAATACCACAACCATCTTACAGATCAAACTTTTTTCTTCGTTAAACCGCTCCTTGAATAGGCTACCTAAAGTTGAAAAAATAAATTTCCTTTACAATAAAATTAGATGATCTCGTAAAAAGTCAGAAAACCCCCTTTTCCGTCATTCCGGCGAAAGCCGGAATCCAGTCTTTTCAAATAGTTATAAGTTCTCTGGACTCCGGTTTTCACCGGAGTGACGACTTTTTACGAAGCCATCAAAATTAAGAAACTTAAAGGAACGGGGCAAGGGTCTTGAGGAGATAGCGATCAAGGGAATAAAAAGGGGTAGCTGTCAGCGGGGCAAAAGTTCTTTCTTCACCATTTCCGCGGGATTATTGGGGTAACGGCTTTTTTCTATAAAAAAAACCTCACGGGCATTGGATATTTTTTCCTGCTGGATTTTCAACAAATTATCCTGGACCATCAACCAGACTTTCCGTTCTCCCTGGCTGAAAGGAAATCCATCCCATCGGGTTATGGTGAATTGAAGAACTATGAATACGCCCAGAATAATGACTGCGAGGTAGGTGACTACGTCCAGCAAGTGCTGGGTTACCTGGAACCTCTTTTTCTTCTCCGCGCCCACCTCGATGGCCGTAGGTTCGATGACGCCGGCGTCCATCATATCGATGAGGTTTTTACAGGTGTCGAACTCCCCTACAAAACTCAGATCGATGATCTCGTTTACGGTACGGGTGCCGTTGACCAGCTCGTAAATGCCCTCCATTTGGAAACTGCGGTTTTTCTCCCAAGGGGTACCGGTAAGTACATCCAGGGTGGCCAGAGGATCCACCTTTTGCAGAATCATCGTAAAGGCAGGGATGCGCTTCGCGAGTAAAGGCCATTCATCGACCATGCGCAACACATCCAGGAGAAGATATTCGGCGTTTAACGGCTCCACGAAATTAGGGTCATAATAGACCTCTACAGCTTCGAACCGGAAGGTTCCTCCCTTCCATTTGAAAAGGTTATAGATGGTCTCAAAAGTTAGCAGCCTGACTACGGCGGTTAAATCTTCATTGCGGATCATCCCATTTTTCACCAGAATACGTTCGATACTGATGAGTTCTTCTTTGTGTTGCTCGTAGGCCTTTTTCCAGTTTTCCGGGGAAAGAAGGCCGCCCCGGATCAGTCTCTTCCCTAAGGGGGTTTCTTCACCCTTTTCGGCCGGGAAAGACACCCCGACGATCATTCCCCTGTCAAAAAGGACCTGAACGATGGCCTTTTTATCGTCCTGAAGGTTTAGAACACCGGTCTTCTGTTGCTGGCCCAGGATTTGAAAGAGATCGGTCAATCCGAAATCTTTCAGGGATCCGGTAAGTCCGGTATCTCTGGCGCTTTTACGTTGTCCCAAAACCTAATCTCCTATCTCTGGAGCGGGAATGGCCCATACGATATTGAACAAACCCATAATAGAGCAGAAAAAGAATGGCCGTAAGGATCATCCAGGGAATTTCGAAGGAAATATGCAGAACCATGGGGCTGGATATCCACCCCTGCCATAAAAATATCTTCGTTAAAAAAAGGACGAAAACGAATAAATATACGATCCCTTCCTGGGAACGTCCCTGCAATAGATGTCCCCCGCCGGGCATACCCAAGGAAAGCCGCCGAGCGAAAGAGCTTTTCCTGTCCTGATATTTGGCGACTTCAGCTTTCTTCTGTCTAACCACCTGGGGATCGGTGGGAGTGCGGGTGGTAAAGGCATTGATGCATTGAGAACATTGTTGACCGATCACCATTGATCGGGTACACCGGGAACAGATTAGCCGGCCGCACCTTTCACAGTTCCGCATTAATCCTTTTCCCCGGGAAGCAGCCTGGATCAAAGCCAGTAAAAACAGGAGGGCGGCGGCCATCGCTTCCCCGTACTTTAGGGGCACCTGACCCCATAGGATTTGCCAGAATGCTCGGGCGATTTTATCCCTTTCTGGGGTTTCAGCGAAAACGCGTTTCCAAAGGCGGGATAGCTCGATAGTCTGGTCAATGGCCATGCGATTGGGGTTTCTTGTGGAAATACTGGTATAAAAAAAAGTCAGCTGTGGCCTGAGTTCCCGGGCCCGGCGAAATTCTGATTCTGCTTCCGAAAGAAGGAGGTTCAAAAGGTAGGCTTGCCCCAAATTATAATAGGACTCCGTCCGGGAGGGGCCAAGTTGAATGGCTTTCTGGTAGGCCTCTACTGCCTGATCCGTCCGATTTGTGGCAAGATAGACATTGCCCAGGTTATTGAAGGCCGCAGAAGAACGGGGTTCCAATTGCGCCCACTTAAGAAAATGCGCCTCGGCCTCCGCGAATTTTCCCATACGTTTTTCTATCAACCCGATGGCTTGCAGAATATTCGGATCTTTTAGGTTTTTATTCCGCATGGAAAGAAGCTTGCGGTGTAACTCCGCGCTGAATACTCCGGTGTTTGCCCTGGAGATTTCCAGAATCCCGTTTCCCGCCAGGGATACAAGGAAAGAAGAATAAAAACGGATCCCCGTAGGCAGGAGGAATAGGAGCAAAAGAAAGGCCACGGTTACCGCTCGATCCGCCCTGGTCCCGTAAGCCCAAAATACCAAAAGCCATAAGACGAATAACCACATCCATCCTAAACCCAGGAGCAGAGGAAGGAGGAAGAGCAGGACAGCCATCATCCCCATTGCTCTTGGACCCTTTTCCACCCGGAGGAGATGTTTTAAATGGTGAGAAAAAAAAGAATGGTATTTGCATAATAGAAAAAATGAGAAAAGCGCCAGGGTGATGAGGAAGCTTAACAAAACCCACATGGTCAGGTTGGCCAATTGGGGGAGGGCTTCTTCCAGGTTATAAAAAGAAAGGAAAAACCCTTTGAGTAAAAGCCAAGCCGCTTTGGTGATGTTGGTTAAGGAAGGAAAATCCTGGGACCAAAGCAAGCGAGTGCGGACCAAGCTCACCTGGGCATAATCGGGAGCCATCCTTTCAGCGTAACTCAAGAGTCCGGGAATTGCCGCCGATTTTCCCTGCCGGGCCATCTCCTGGCTCTCCCGCACTAAGGCAGCGGCATAATGGTAATGATTGCGAATTCCCTGATTGAGCTTCCATTGGTAGAGTTTTTCCAGTTCCCTTTGGCTTTTTTCCCACTCCCCGTTCCTTAAAAACTCTTGATGGTTGAGCCAAATTTTTTCTCCCGCTTTTTTTTCTTTCTTCTCCACTTCAGCAATCAACCCCGGTGAGGGTGGAGAAGCAGGCGGAGTTTGGGCCCAACTGGAATTGCTCCCCGGAAAAAAGCTGTAGATGAGACAGATAAATAGGGCAAAAAACAGGAACTCTTGCCGAATCCATTTTGGCAACCGGTGACTCCACCGGCAGATAAAATTTTTAATCACTTTTTGTTTACTCAGCGTTGGGATCAATTTGTTCAAGGTTGATTTCAAGTTTTATAGAAAAACTCTTTCCTATTCCATCGATCTCTATGTTAAGGGGAATCTTCAGGCTGCTGGGCGAGGAAATGCGGGGTTGGCCGCAGGAAATGATCCGCATTTTTCCTGGGACTACCGCAGTTGTTTTCCTTGGCTCTTCTTCCGTTTTGTGAATCTGTTCCGGCACTTTTTTTGCGAAAAATCGGCTGAAAAAGGATCGGTCGCTCGCTTTCTTCTTTTCCTCTTCGATTTTTTCGCTACCCACCCGCCGAGAACTGGCCCGTGTTGGGACCCCGGGCGGAAGAACGCTTTTCCCTGGTTGAAATGCTTTGGCCTGGGCTGCTTCTACGCTTTCGCGCGGAAGCTCCGGGCTGCTAATACTTTTCTCCATTGGCTGAGAAACGATGGGAGGTCTCTCCGGAACAACTTCCAGTTTTCCCTGACCTCGTCTTGCTTCCACGCCTTCTTCAATGGTTTTCAATACCAGGCGGCAGGCCATGGTTAGAGTCTCAAACACGCCCTTGCCCTGCACAGCCACGGACTCAAAATAGGGCACATTCAGATAATTTATTTTCTGATTCAACTCTTCCAATGGCAAAATGTTGGAAAGATCACGTTTGTTATACTGAATGATCAACGGCGTTGTCTCAATATTCTTCCCATAATAACGCAGATTCTCGGCCAGATCCTGCAGACTGAATAAATTATCTTCCATCCTTTCCGCCTGAGAGTCGGCGACAAAAATTAACCCGTCCGCGCCCAATAAAACCGCCCGCCGGGTTGCCCCGTAATAAACCTGACCGGGTACCGTATAAAGATGGAAACGCGTCTTGAACCCCCGGACACTCTCCAGCTCGATGGGCAAAAAATCAAAGAAAAGAGTCCGTTCCTCGTTCGTAGCCAAAGAAACCATCCTGCCCCGCTGATCCGGCTTCAAATGCTCATGAATAAACTGCAGGTTGGTGGTCTTTCCTGAAATCCCGGGCCCATAATAAACAATCTTAGCATCGATCTCTTTCCGTAGATGATTGAAGACCGCCATTAATTTACCCTCCGGTCTTTGTCTCCTCGTGGTGTTGCACACATATGGCGCTATGCTTGCGCTCTTGTTTGTCAACGCTGGTCCTGTTAGAGAGCGCGACTGAATTAGAGCAATAATTTTGTGCTACATCACTCGTTGCCCTTCCCGGGATTTATGATTATCCATAAGTGTATTCCTTTCCTTGCGCGTATCCCGGAACTCTTGATCAATCGTCGTAATCTCCTTTAAAACCTGAAAAGCCTCTTCGGTTCTCCCCATCTCCTTGTAAACCAAACCCAGCTCATATTGAACCTCCAGCTTCTTCTCCTTAACGGCCCCATCCACCTCAAGCGCCCTACGAAATGCCATACAAGCCTCTTCCCACCTTCCCTTCTCTTTAAAACAAAGGCCCATCATCTTCGCCGCCTCAAACGGACTCTGCCCCTTATCAAAAGCCGTCTGAAACTGTTTAACCGCATCTTCAAAAAAACCCATCTCCCGACAGGCTATTCCCATATGATAATTGAAATCCGGGTAAACCTTGCTCGGTCCCGTAAGTTCTTTTAATTCCTTTAAAATAGCGCCAAATCCATAAAATTTGTCAACGCTGGAAATCTCCTTAGGACGCCCTAAATCCAACGCCTCTCCCGCTTCCAGCTCGGCCCCAAGATCAAAAAACTCTTTCTTCTCCCCGCTCCTGGAAACGCCCTCAGCTAATTCCTCTGATTCACCGGAACCCCCTTCACCTGCTTGCGCTCGCAGAATTTCCTTAAAATTTTGAACCTTATCCTCCAGAGCAATCTTCCGGGGGTCAAACTCGGCCATCAAACCCATCACTTCCAGAGCTTTACCCTTCATTCCTGCTTTTTCATAATAATTTACCAGTACCTTGTATTGAGCAAAGGCATCCCCCAAAAATCCGATCTTGCGATAGATATCCCCAATCTTTAAAAAAACATGATCCAAGGAGGAATCCAGCTTCGTTACTTGTTTATAAATCGCCAGTGTTTCCGTGAACTGATTGTTTTTGGCAAAAATTTCGGCCGCCAGGAGATATTCTGAAATGGCTTTTTGTTTTTCCTCTTTTTTCTGATAATTTTCAGCAAGTTTCAAGTGAGATCGGGCGCTGCCAGGGTCTTTAATTACTTGTTTTAGATATTGTTGCGGGAATTCGGAATTCTGCACCTTTCTTTTTTTCAGAAGTCTGCTAAATTTATTGAATAAATTCATTGGCTATCTCTAGAGACAATCCTCTCAGTAGTAATCCACGAATGCTTTCATTCGGCTGGCGACTACCTGGGCTAAGTTGTCCATGATCTTTAGTCCAATTTTTGAGTCTTTGTGGACAAGTTCATAAAATTTCGGACTATTTATCACCAATACCTTTGAAGGAAGAATAGTAACAGCTGAAGCCGTGTAGCGATTTGGAGGAATCAGAAAAGACCAACCCAAAATCTTGCCGGGAGTTTGAATGGCAAAGTTGACCCCCTTCTTGAAGCTGATGGAAATAGCTCCCTGCTCCAGGATAAAAAGCTTACTGGCTCGGGCCCCCTCTTCGCATAAGGTGACCCCTTCAGGGACCATTTCTTCCTGGCAAAATTGAACAACAATTTTAAGTTCTTCTTCCCTTAGACCCTGGAAAATCTCAACATTTCTTAGCCGTTCAATCTGGATCATTTTTTCTCCTCTGGGAAGCAAAGGAATAAAACCAAAGGTCCGTAGGAATGTTTTTTAACTATTAGAAATCTCCCTGAACAATTCCATAAAACACAGGAATCTTTACATTTATTCGGTAATTTTGCTTAAAAACTTAAGAAATAATTATGATTTCTTCCAAAATCAATCGGTAGGTAAGTTCGCTTACTCTGTCTATGCCTTCTATGCCTTTTCCCCAATCTATATCGCGCCAATTTATAATAGCGGATTTGGGACCAACGGTCAATTATAAATCGATTACCGATAATTTCCTTGCCTTTTCATGAGGGTTAAATATAAAATGGCGGCCAGGGAGCAGATCAAACATGGAAGATTATGAAATAATCCAGAAAGAGCGGGATCGCCAGGTTGTGGAGATTGTTTACCACTTTCTCCAAGCGGTTGTGACTTTCCGTCAGCAATACGAGAAGCATAAACACGGAGCCCTTCACTTTTCCGACCTGGCCAAACTCGTCGATGACCGGGGGCAGAGCATCCTTTATGCCCTAAAAGAACTCTCCCATGCTTTGTATCGCCGGGGTTCTCCGTTCGTTTCCGAAAAGGAGCAAATCTTCGATTTAACCATTGGCTCCATCTTCCATTTAGCCATGAAAATGCGGGAGGATCTTTATCAACTGGAAATTTACGGCCCTAAATATATGGCTTTGATAGAGAAGGGAGATTATCCTCCAGAACAGGAGAATCTGGTCCGAAAGTTTCGGGACATTCTTTCCCGCGCGGAAACGAGTTTCCAGGAAGGAATGGAAGAAATTGCCGTTCTAACGAAGGATGTTTTTCGCCAGTTCAAAGAGCTCCTTTTCGAATACCGGGAAAACGGGCTCCTTCTCCGTTTTTTTATGGAAGAAACAAACCTTTTGGAAGAGGTGATAGGCCAAGATGCTTTAAAGGAGCTTTTTCGAGTTCTCTATGCTCAAGATGAAGCCCGGGCCTACCGCCTGGCCGGGGAATCATATTTTCAAAGCTCCTATTTCAGCAGGGCGGTTAAAAATTTCTCCCTGGCCCTGGAAAAAAGTCCTGGGGATGAAACGCTTCAATTCAAAATCTATCTGAGCCAAGGAATGGAGCAATTCTATTCCTTTGACCCCTATCAGGCGCTGAAGTTCTTCGAGAAATGTTTAGCTTTGGCCGGAAAAGTAGAAGTTTTGGAAACCAACAAAGCCATGATCCGCAGGGTTTGCCAGAAAATCCAGGAAGAATTTCCGGGGAGAAGAAAAAGCGACCAGCACCGCGATCTAGTTAAAAAGGCGCAATCCCTCCTGCGCCACCTGCAAGAGTTGCCCCTTGCGCCATCCTAAATTTCCACAACTTGATAGTATAGGAATTTCCTTTTCCCAACTTTAGTCCGCCTTAGGAGGATCACTTTAGACGCCTTTAATACTTGACTCGGATTCTTCACTTTTCCTTAATCATGGTTTTCGTAATCTGCGATCTCTGTACTACTAACGTTCATATTCTCGAAAATTTTGTTAAGATTTTTTTTAAAGACTTTTATCTGGATTTATTTGCGTTCGTCAGGGTTCTAATTTATTTTTTGTTCTAAATTTTTGGTTATAGCTCTGTGATCTCTGTGGCTAAAGCGTTTGGGTTGCGGCTCCGCCGCACTGTGCCCTCTGTGGCTAATTTAATTGTATAGGAATTCCCTTTTTTAACTTTAGGCACTTTAGTTCACTTAACTTGATCTTAATACCGTAAGCCATTGATTTGATCATCTTCGGCCGGTTTTACCAAGAGGCGTCCCCGAAGATTTTCGATATCCTGTCCATAGCTCATTTCGACCTCATCCTGCGATTTAGCCTTGCTGTATCGGGCTACGATAGAGGCTGCCAGGCATAAGCTCCTTTCTCCTTCCTCTCCTCGGATCAAACCCAGCGGCCCAGGAATACCCTGGACTTTTAGAAAAATATCCCTCCCCTTTTTGAATTTTATCAATTTCTGATTCTCTTCATCCCGTCTTCCCACCACCAGAAGCCCATTACCGGGCAATTGAAAATGTCTTCCCATCTGAAGAAGGAGGATTTCTTCCGTTGAAATGGTAGGACATTGAGCGAAATATTTTCTGAACCGGTTGGCCAGCGCAACGTCTGTAAGAAGGCAGCCCCCTGCCGGCGAAGGATAATGGCGGAAACCCATCTCCTCGGCCAGTTTCATCTGAGGCTTACGGCTGCGCCCGGTGAGAGCGAGAAGTTTTCCCCGGTTTACCAGGCCTTCCAGCTCTGGGCGAGTGGGCTTAAGATTTTTAGCGCAAAGTGGCCGCAAAAGCACTCCTTCGGTGCCAGAATCCCGTTCGACAACACGCAAGGTATCCCTGCGCTGAGACATGGGCCTCTGACCTAACACCTCCCCTGTAATCAGAAAATCGGCCTTCTCTTCTTCCATCAGGCCCCTGGCTTTGGTGAAAAGGAAAATCTTGCAGTCGATACAGGGATTGAAGTTCTTACCGTATCCATAACGGGGATAGCGGAGAACCTGGAAATATTCTTCACTTACGTCGATGATTCTTGCTTGAATTCCGTAGAGGCGTCTCCAGCTTTCTTCATAACGGCCTTCCTCTCCCTTTTTGCTGTAACCGAAAAAGGGGGTAATGAAATGGAGGGCGGTGACTTCAATTCCCTGGTCCATGATCAGACGGGTGGCCAGGAGGCTATCCAAACCGCCGGATAGCAGGGAGAAAGCTTTTCTCCGGCTCATTACTTGGCCCTCGGGACGCTGGCAGGTTTTGGCCCGGGTTTTAAGGAGGGCTTGGGTGAGGGCCCCAAAGGGGGCAGGACAATATCAATATTCTTCACTTCCCCTTTAGTCGCCTGAAGATTCTTTTCCACTTCTCCATAGCCCTCAACCCGGATGGTCACCCGGTATTCCCCACTATCAAGGCCCAGGAGAGAGTAAAGGCCTTTTTCAAAAGGTATCGCCTTGCCTTGAATCCCTTCCCATAAGACGATGTTCCCCCTGGTAATGGGTTTTCCAAAAGCATCCTTAATCAACCCAAAGATCGTCCCATACTGCTGTTGCCCCGATTGCCGGGCCAGGATGTCTTTTTTGGGCAGGGAGAGTTGATCTATGGCCAAGGTGGAGTTTTCTTCATAGAAGATCGTGAAGGTGGTAGCTTCCTCCACATCCAGGCCTCCGCCTTTGATACCCCTTGGGTTGAGGTTGACTCCTTTTATGTAGCGAAGAACATGAAAAGGGTCAACGAAATTTTTCGAATGAAGTAAATCAGAAAAAGTCCAACCAATATCCGGGTAATAGACTTCAATCCAGGCATGATAACCGCCACCGCTGATCTGTACCCCCCAGTATTTTTTCGAAATCCCCCAGTCATAACCTGGAGGCAGGTATCCGCCGGCATAGCGTGCTGGTATTCCTATACTCCGCAACATGGCGATGGCCAGGTTGGTATAACCGACGCAGGACGCGATCTTGTTGTAAAAAACCGACCTTCCGTCCTGGGGGGTATTGCGGCCGGCATCATATGTGTGATGATCCACAATCCAGTTGAAAACTGCGCATACCGCTTCATGTATGGTCCGCATATCCTGGGTCAATTTCTTGGAAAGGGCTGCGATGGCCGGTTCATTGACGGGAATGTCTTTATCCACTCCTAAAAACAGATTCGTTTCCTTGGGGAGCTGGGCCGCCGGGAAGGGGAAATCAGCCTTCGAGTTTAAGGGTTTAAGGTTGATCTCGATCATGATTCTTTTGCTGAATTCGTCTTCCTGGAGGACGCGTTGGGAATAAGAACTATTGGCGTAATGGGGCAGGAATTCTACCCCCAGAGGATTAACGATGTCATAGACGATTGTATGCTTTCCGGTAATCACTTTTGTTCCGGCCGAAGCCGGGTGAAGACCTCCATTGAGCAAGACCCCTAAAAAGATCAAATAGCCGATCAGAATAAATCTTCCTCTCATCCATCTCACCTCTGAAATAATAAAGGATTCCGTACTTTGGCCTCAGTCATAGACAATCATGACCCGACCATTCTTCAAGTATCCTGTATAGGGCGCGGTGGTAAGGACAACCTGGGCATCGCGGTTGGAGATGACTACGTCGGTCCTCTTTTCTCCAGAAATATTCAGGCCGGAAATCACGTACGGGTCGGCTGTGACTCTTTGATTTTTGCTGGCGGCATCCACATCTTTGGCATAGCCAACCAATCCCATCTTGATCAACTCTCTCTGCTCCAAGCTATGCGAGCTGTAAACCATCTCCCCTTTCTCATTAAGAATTTTGGGGACGAGCGCTGGACGCAGCCCCAACTTCCTGGCGTCCACGATCAAGCCGGTATAATCTAATTTTTTTAAATCTATCTTCTCTTCGATTTTGGCCTGAATTTCCGGAGTTAACTGAACTTTCTTTTCCGCAGGCGGAAGAGGCACAGCCAATTTGGCCTCCTTGGGCGGAGGCGGAGGCGGTGGGAGTACGGGCAATTTGACATCCTTGGGCGGAGGCGGAGGGGCAGGCGGGGGTGATGGTTTCGGCACCTCAGGAATTGCCGGACCCGAAACCTTAGGCGGCGGCAAAGGTTTCTGCAGGGGAATTATCGCAGGAATGGGCATCAACGGCGTGGTAATAGGCGGCAACTCTTGCAGCATCACCTCTAAAAGTTCACCCGTTAGATTGATGGCTACAGTAACTTCCACCGCGCCATCACTCAAATACCGCTTGTCCACCACGGTTGCCCCTTTAACGATCCCGCTAACTCGGGTCATCACTACATCGCTTTTGGTTGTAAAGTTTTCCACGGTCGTGTCAGCATCCACTCGCACGCCTTTCACGGCTTCCAGCAGATTTCGTAGGGCATCCGCCTTGGCTGCTCGTTCAGCCATAAGACGAGCCTGGGCAATCACGGTCACAACGGTGGGGGGCACTCCACTTCCCTTGGCCGTTACTCTGCCCTGAGTCCAGTTAATCATCCCGCTTTGCAGACGTTCCACTACTTCCTTTCCTTCGGACGCGAAGACTGACATTGCCCAAACCATCAGCGCCAAGAAAATCCCCGAGATTAAAAATCCAATCTTCCTCATTGGATTCTTCCCCCCCTTTCTGTTGTCCTGGTGAAAAAATCTTTTTTTAAAAATATCACGGTTTTTGAAATTCTGTCAATCGACCGAAATGACAGCCAGATCTACATTATTCTTTCCACCCATAATCACCCAGAAGGGGCACAAACACGCAACCGGTAATTTCTTCCTCTTTAAAATGGCCTCCTTTGCGGGTTACTTTGTAAAGCGTCTGAGTATAGCGTGGGCCCACCGGGATAACTAACCTGCCTCCTTCGGCCAACTGGGAAAGAAGTGTCGTGGGAATCTCTGGAGCTCCGGCAGTAACGATGATCCCGTCAAAGGGGGCCTTTTCCGGCCATCCTTTTGTCCCGTCCCCATCGAGGAATAAAATATTCCTGTAACCGAGATCCTGCAACGTCATCCGGGCTTTTTGAATAAGCGCAGGAATTCGTTCCACCGTGAAAACAAGTCGGCAAAGCTCTGCCAGTATGGCTGTTTGATACCCGGAACCTGTGCCGACTTCTAAAATCCGCTCATCACCTTTCATCTCCAGGGACTGGGTCATGATAGCCACCATGTAAGGCTGGGAAATCGTCTGGCCTTCTCCAATGGGTAGCGGGCGGTCTTCGTAGGCGGACGATTGATAATCGGCGGGAACAAAAGATTGGCGAGGGATTTTGGCCATGGCCTCCAGGACACGATGGTCAACGATGTCCCTTTTGCGCAGTTGCTCTTCAACCATGGCCAGTCGTTCTTTTTGCAAATCCCGCACAGACTGGCTTCCTTTTTGGACCAAAATTACTACGCCCCGAATTTCGTCAATCTCCGGGCGTGGGCAAGAGCCAAAGGCATGAGCTGCACAGAAGGCATCTTCCCCAGAACACCGCTGATACAGCTAACCTCGTCAAATTTCTTAACCGGGTCAATCAAGCAACATTGGGAATGCAGGATGACCGGCAATGGATGCCAGCTATGACTACGCAGCTTGGCTGGGGTGGAGTGATCTCCGGTCACTACCAGAACATCCGGGTTGATCGCCCGCACTTGCGGAATGAATTGATCCACTTCTTCGATCACCGCCACTTTCGCATCAAAATCTCCATCTTCACCCCGGGAATCTGTCTGTTTGACGTGCAAAAAAAAGAAGTCATACTCGGCGAAATGATCGGCCAGAGCCTTGAATTCCTCCTTAAGAGTGCTTACGGACGAAACAACCGACATTCCTACCAGCCGGCTGATTCCCCGGTACATGGGGTAGGCAGCAATGGCCAGGGCATTTAAGCCATAGCGTTCTTTCATTGAAGGATAACGGGTATGCTTGGCAAAACCACGGAGAAGTACCATATTGGCCTTGGGTTCATCTGCAAGGATATTTTGGCTCTGAGAGATAAATTCCTCCACAAGCTTTGCTGTACCCTCTGCCTCCGGAATCATCGCTTTTGGTTTGAAGGGAAGGACGCCTTCCCGCTCAGGGTCCGTATCCTCGATCTCCCCTCTTAATCCTTCTCCCCGAAGAACCAGGACAGCCCGGTGTTCCTTTACCGGTTCAACAATCACTTCCACTGCCCGGCTTAGCTGCAAACTTCCCTTAAGCTTGCGGCAGATTCGTTCGTTGGTCTCATTGGAGATTCGCCCGGCCCTGCGGTCGATGACCTTTCCATTATTGTCGATGGTGGCATAATTGATCCGGGCTACAACATCGCGTTCGGTTAGGGGAAAATCAATTCCCGTCGCCTCCAGAATTCCCCGCCCGATGTTGTACTGGAAAGGGTCATAGCCGAAGAGGGCAAAGTGGGCAGGACCACTCCCGGGTGTGATCCCCGGAGAAATAGGCTCCAAAAGTCCGCAGGAAGAGACCTCGGCCAATTGATCCAGGTTAGGCTTCCTGGCCGCCTGCAGTTCTGTCCCGCCCTTTTCTTCGACCTGGATTCCGCCCACACCGTCAAGGATAATAAAAACAATCTTCGATGAGGCCGGCGTCAGCAGATCGGTTAAAAGACTGGGGTCCATGATATCCTCCGCCATCGAATCACTTTACAATGATCCCTACCCTTTACCTCCTCAAGTTTATGGTGGCAAATGATCTTAGAGAAATTGCCCAGAACGAGAACCTACACCTGGCCGTTCAAGAATGCGCTTATCAGTTACTCCACGATGTTCAAAGCTAAAATGGCTTTCAGACTTTGGGCGCTTCCGGCTGGCTGACTGGCGCTGCTGTTTGAGATTTTCTTTTTTCCTGTTTTTTTTTGCCCTTAAGTCGAAAGCGATGCTGCATCCTTTTGTGTTTACTTTTTGAGTTTGCCAAAAATTTCCCCTTTCTTTGTTTTTTCAGATAGAATATAGAAAAAATTTTAAAAAATCAACTGTATAATTTAGTTAAGCCCGACGCCAGCAGGCCTCCTGGCAGCGGAAATTTTTCTGGCGGGCTGGAAGCGGATTTTGCTGGGTGTGTGAACCAAAAGGAGGGTTCAGTTTGCCTACCGAGATCAAACGGTCTGTATGCCCCTATGACTGTCCCGACACCTGCGGCTTGATCGTGGAGGTGGAGAATGGGAAAGCGGTGAAAGTCTCAGGTGATCCAGAACATCCCTTCACCCGGGGGACCTTGTGTCCCAAGATGAACCATTATGAAAGGACTGTCCATTCCCCCCTCCGTCTTACCCGGCCTCTCCTGCGCACCGGCCCCAGGGGTTCCGGACAATTTCAGCCGATTTCCTGGCAGGAAGCAATCCAGCGTATCGCTGCCCGGTGGAAAGAGGTTATCTCCAAGTATGGAGCTGAATCCATCCTCCCCTACTCCTATGCTGGGACCATGGGGCTTATCCAGCGCAACTCCGGCCATCCCTTCTTCTACCGCCTGGGCGCCTCGCGCTTGGACCGCACCATCTGTGCTCCGGCAAAGGAAGCCGGCTGGAAAGCGGTAATGGGCAACACGGCAGCCCCCCATCCGGACGAAGTGGCTTCCAGCGACCTGGTAATTCTGTGGGGGATCAATGCCGTGGCCACCAACATCCATTTTATCCACGGGATCAGAGAAGCCAAAAAGAAAGGAGCGGCTGTCTGGCTGATCGATACCTATGAAACGCCCACCGCAGCCATAGCCGACCGAACCTTCATTGTCCATCCGGGCAGCGATGGAGCCCTGGCCCTGGGGTTGATGAACCTCCTAGTTAAGGAAAACTTACTGGACCACGAATTTCTGAGGACTTCGGTCCAGGGTTTCGCAGAGCTGAAGAAGGAAATTCTCCCCAATTTCGCTCTGCAAAGGATCAGCTCCCTCACGGGGCTTCCTGGGGAGACCCTGGAATTCATGGCCAGCACCTTCGGGAAAGCCAGAGCCCCCTTCATTCGCGTCGGGGCCGGCCTTTCCCGTTACGGAAACGGGGCCATGAACGTCCGTTCCATTGTTTGCCTGGCGGCTCTGGTAGGGGCTTACAGGAAGAAGGGAGGGGGGGCATTCGTGGGAACCTTCACGGCCGGGGCTTTTCCGATGGCCGAAATCCTGCGGGAAGATTTCCTGGCCGGAGAAACGCGGATCGTGAACATGAATCAGCTCGGTTATGCTCTAAACCATCTTGATAAACCACCGATTCAGAGTTTATACGTCTATCACTCTAACCCAGCCTCCATAACCCCGGACCAGAATGCGGTCATAAAAGGCCTGGCCCGGGAAGACCTCTTCACCGTAGTCCATGAGAGGTTCATGACCGATACGGCCCGGTACGCTGATATCGTCCTGCCCTCCACATCCTCCCTGGAACACAGCGATCTTTACCGGGCCTATGGGAGCTACTGTATTCAATGGGCCAAGCCAGCTATTCCTCCCATCGGCCAGAGCAAGTCGAACTGGGAAGTGTTCAGCCTTTTGGCCGCGGCCATGGGGTTTCTGGAGCCTTTCTTTAACCAGAGCGCCGAAGATCTCATCCCGCACATCCTGTCGCTCCCCAATAACCTGCGGAAGGGGATTGATGAGGAAGACTTTGCCGCTGGAAAAGCAGTAGAGTTGATTATTCCTGCGGAGGCGAAAACCCAATTCAAGACCCCTTCGGGGAAGATAGAGATTCTCAACCCAACCGAGCCCCATCCCCTTCCCTGCTATCTCCCACCCCACGGCGGAAAGGATTCCTTTCGCCTGATGACCGCTCCCAGCATCTTCGCCTTGAACTCCTCATTTCGTGAACGGGAAGACCTGCGCCAAAAGGAAAAAGCCATGTTTCTCAAGATGAACCCGGCTGATGCCCAGACTAAAGGGCTGAAGGATGGTGAGGGAGTCGTTGCTTTCAATGAACTCGGAGAGGTTTCTTTCATTCTCCAGGTGACCTCCAAAATTCCTTCGGGGATCGTCGTCGCCGAGGGGGTGTGGTGGCTGGAACACTGCCCCGGCTTTCGGGCAGTAAACGCCCTTACCTCGCAGCGGCTGACCGACCGGGGGGCTGGCTCCACGTTGTATGACAACACAGTGGATGTTAGGCGGGAAACCTAAAAATCGGCGAACATGGGACTGACTTTCGCAGCCTCCGATAGCGGCTTGCTTAAGGCCGCCCACTCCGAAGACGTGAAAGTTATTAACCCTCAAGGATTATTAAATTGGGCCTTTTAATCGCCACTTCCAAAGGCATATCCTGGTTTCGAAAGGGCCACCCCTGGATTTTTAGAAACGACTTGGCCAAAATCCAGGATGCCGCACCGGGTAGCATTGTATCCCTGGAAGACAAGAACGGAAAATTTTTGGCCCAGGGTTTTTACAGCGAACATTCCAAGATCGCTTTCCGGCTCGTTTCCCGAAATCAAGAACCCATCCGCTATAATTTCTGGAAAGATCGGGTGGAAAGGGCCTTTCGCTACCGTCAGGCCGTTGTGGAACGAACTAACGCCTACCGCCTGATTTATGGAGAGTCAGACGGAATTCCCTCGTTGATTATTGACCGGTACGCCGATAATTTTGTTCTCCAGACGCTTTCCCAGGCAACGGAAAATCTGTTGGATATGTTTGTAAAAACGTTATTAGAGCTTTTTCGGCCGCTTTCCATTATTCTGCGAAACGATCTCAGCGTGCGTGAGCTGGAAGGGTTGCCGCAAGAGAAGAAAATGATCATGGGGAAATGTCCCCTAAAAGTGCAAGTTTTCGAGGGAAAAATCCAGTACCGCGTAGATTTATGGATCGGACAAAAAACCGGGGCTTACCTGGACCAAAGAGAAAATCGATCCCTATCGGCCCGCTTCCTCCGTGGAAGAGTCCTTGATGCTTTCTGCTACCATGGATTATTCGCCCTTCATGCCGCCGGAAAAGCTACCCAGGTGATAGGGGTGGACTCTTCCCAAGAGGCCATTGAACAGGCGAGCGAAAATGCTTTACTGAACGGTTTGGCCAATGTTGAATTTCGCAAAGAAAATGTTTTTGATTTTCTTAAAGCAGAGGTAGACAGTGGACAAAATTATGATGGAATTATTTTAGACCCGCCGGCCTTTGCCAAAAGCAAAGAAAATATTAGCGCAGCTGCCCGGGGATATAAAGAACTCAACCTGCGGGCTATTCGTCTTTTAAACCCCGGGGGAATCCTTATCACTTCTTCCTGTTCTTATAACCTTTCCGAAACTAAATTTTGGGAGGTTCTTAAGGAGTGCGCCAAAGATTCAGGAACCATGCTGCGCATCATAGAAAGGCGGGGCCAGAGCGCCGATCATCCCATCCTTCTCTCTTTCCCCGAAAGTTATTATCTCAAATGCCTGTTTTTAGAAAAATTTCATTAAGCGTCCCCTGAGAAAGCGTACTCCCTAAATTCTCGTTCTTCTTTTTCCTTAAGGACGCGGAAGGTTTCGCCGGCGGAATCAGGGCCGTAAAGGTCTATGGGGTCGAACCCTCCCTCCCTTTTATCGAAAGCAAATACGGGACGTAGTGCTCATTTTAATGCTTCTACTCCCTTGAGGACATCCTCGAATCGGGGGGCGAAGTAGTCGGGGATCACATTCTCATAGGATTTGGCCCCCTGGTTGGAGTCGACGAAGATGGTCTTAATGCCCAGTCGGCTCGCCCCGTAAATATCCCGGTACATGTCATTACCCACGTAGATCACCTCGTCCGGTGTGAGCTTCATGATATCGAGGGACTTCTCGATAAGCCTCCTATCGGGTTTCCTGAATCCGTAATACGCGGAGATGATGATAGGATCGAAGTAGCCGTCCAGTCCTACGGCCTTTATTTCCGGCAGGGCGAAACAGGGCTGGGCATCGGAAATGAGGGCCATGCGGAAGCCGCGGCGCAGATCCGCCAGCACCCTCTTCACCTCAGGGTAGAGTTGGAGACGTTTCCGGGAGATACCCCGGTAGAGCTGGGCGAGGATCATGGCCAGCTTCCGCCTTGTGGGGGCTGCTTTTATGCCTTCCTGCCCGAGGAAGGTGTTCCAGATGGCCTCCACGTCTATTTCCGGGTATTCCTCGCCACGCTCTTCTTTCTGTTTTTTCATGATCTGGTAGTAACGGTCCCGCACCTCCCACCGGTGCAGGTATACCCCATGATAGGTCAGATAATGGGCAATACCGCGGTAGATCTCTTCCAGAGACTCATCGGTCTCGATGTCGATCAATGTTCCATAGAGATCAAACAGGATGCCTTTTACTGCCATACTGCATCTACCTCAATGTTCCCCTGGCTTCATCCAGTAACTGCCGGCGGTATTTTCCGGTAATCCACGAGTTGCGGGCGATGCGCAGGAGGGTGAGTCCCAGGTGAAAGGGAACCCGGCGGGTGATGGACGCAAAGGTTCTGTCCCGGTCGGGGAAATGGCCGGCATACTCCCAGAGGAAGTGCCCGATAAAGGGCTCCGCCAGCCACTTGTCGCCGGTGTACTGCATGAAAAAATGCTTGATCTCACCGGCCACCCGACCCGCGTCGAAGACCCGGTCAGCCAGCTTCATCCGCTCCAGGTCGATGGCGATCACCCAGAGGCCATTACCGAAAAGGATATTGGTGGGAGTCACGTCGCCGTGGACGAGGACCTGGTTGTCCTCCCACATAAATCCCTTCTCCCGCCACCGGTCCTTAAGCTGGTAGAACTCCTGCGCCTCATCCCATCCGATATGTCCCCAGTTTTTCAACTGGTCCATAATCCGATCGAAGTAGGAGCAGTCCCTGTTAAAGTCCACCCGGTCTCCGGTGGCAGTCCTGTTGTGCATGGTGGCGAGAAAATAGGCGAGAGCGGTTAGTTTCTGAAAGAGGGCCTCCCTTGCCCCTTCCCAAATCGCCTTGAGGATGAAGTCGTTGAGCGGCGAACCGTAACAGAACTCCTCCACCAGTACGTAGTTGAGGCCGGCATTGTGACTAAGGGGACGGGGGATGTAATGCGGACAGCCGGTAAAGCCGATGCCGCGCAAATGATTAAGATTGTTGAATTCCCGCTCCATGCAGCGAAAGGCGGCTTGGGGTGAGCGGTCTAAGATACCGCCGAAAAACTTTCCGATAAGGCGAGTTTGACTGCGACGATCTTCGTATAGATAGACATGGTTGGATGCCTGAATCATATACACCCGGAAGTCAGGGGAGATGCCATTTACGCCGATCTGCGGAAGGATTTCGTAGCGGAGATAACCGTAGAGGGGGTCGTTCTTAGAGAGATGGCCAAGATAATTCATTCAGTTCCTTGTTCATCGAGATCAACAGCGCTTTCTACCATACCGCCGCCCTTTTTTACATCCCTTTTCTCAAAACGGCGTGCGCCCGATCTCGTCTTTCCCCCTTTCCCCTCCGCAGATTGAAAAGTGATAATTTTAATCAACGTCCCCTCGCCAGTTTTCACTTCATAAATTATTTATCTGACCCTCTTTTCCTTCTCCTGAGAATCCGCGTCGTTTCCTCATAGATTCGCTTCCGAGGACCAATCGCCACAAGCTCAATTCGTCCAGCGTCAGCAATTCTGTATATAATCCGAAAGAAACTAACCCGAAAACTCCTAAGCCCCGAAAGCTCGTCCATAAGGGCCTTGCCTGAACTTGGCTCTGACATTATGATCCCGAGGGATGCTTTGACTTTTTTCTTCAAATCAGGATGCATCTTTCTGATAAGCTCTTGAATTTCTTTAGGGACGATTAGCCAGTACATTCGCAGCTCAGCTCGAAGGCAAATTAATCGAATAACTCTTCAAGGGTCTTCTCTTTTGCTTTTTTCGTCTTCAGCGCTTTAAGGCCACTCCTTATCTCTTTCATCAGGGCTGAATCGGAACGAATGGCAATCGTCTCCTTCCAGCTCTCAAATTCCTCGGGGCTAACCAGAACGGCCGCAGGTCGACCATTTTTGGTAATCATCACTTCCTCAGCACTTGCGTTGATTAGGTCGATTAGCCCGCTTAGTTTCATTTTTGCTTCGGATAGGGACAAGGTCTTCATCTTCCTGACCTCCATTTAAGTTGACCTGAATTCAGGTCATTCTAATACGAGGGGCGCCTATTTGTCAAAGTACTCTTTCCCTTAGGGTCCTTACCCCCAATTTCAACCACCATCAATTAAAGCCAGTAAGAGAAGGAACGAAGGCGCTTGAATCAGGCATTAAAAAGGGGGCCAGATACCCCGTTCAATGTAGTGGATGATTACACAAGAGCAGGGCAATCTAAAGGATTAGCCACTGAGGCCAGTTATTGACTTCAGAAAGCCCGACGGGCGATATTGCAGTGCTGAAAAGGAAGATAATGGTTCCTGCCGATGAGAAACGATTACCTTATGACCCTTTCAAAGTGATGGCCTAATTTTTAAATCCGGGAAATTGAATTATTAAAGGGCGTCCCCCTTCCTGGACATTCTCATGCCCAATGGCCTCTCCCCTTTGTGCGGCATAGCCAACCCCAGCCGGGCTCATTCCTAGGCGTATGGCCAGGGAAGCAACGGAATTCCCCAATTCCAGGGAGTGTTAAGGCCGGCTGATCTCCGCATAGGCCCTTCCTTATCGTGCGATCTCCTTTCATGTCAACTGAATTATTTAAGGGCGTCCCTCTCTGCACTGAGAAAAATAATGTCAAGCAGTGTTATGAGGAAAAGGAAAAATTGATTTCAGGCAATTGATAAAAATATACGGGAGTAATCCTGATAGTGAAATCAGATACGGTCCGGCAGAGTGTATAGGAATAAATGACGTTCAGGGAAATCCTGAACGGGAAAATGTTTCCACGAGATATGTTGAACGCCAGAATTTGACAATGCGGATGAACATGCGGAGATTTACCAGACTGACAAATGCTTTCTCAAAGAAGATCGAAAACTTGGGCCATGCAGGTAAGGATTGGCGCTGAAGATCTCTCCCTCGGGCGTGCTGCGGAATAGTCCCACGGGAACATTTTAAAACAGATGTCTATAGCGGGCATCGCTTTCTTGAATCATCCCTTTCAATTTTTTAAAGGTGGTATCCGGCATGCTTCCTACGATCTCCAATGGGTCGCCTGGCCGCCCTGAATAAATGGTCAGCCCCAAGGCAGGGAACACAGCTTTTCACATCTCTTTCCCCTTTAAAAAACGGTATAGTTCTGACTGGAGAATTCTCCAGCTCCTGCCAACCTTGATCGCCCTTATTTTTTTTTGATGGAAATGGTTTAACAAAGTTGTTTTGGAGATTTTTAGGTACTGAGCTGCCTCATCAGTGGTTAAAACTTTGTCAACTTTCATGATAGACATTAATTGACCTCAATTCGTTTTAATTTGTTTTAATTTATTTCAATTGATAGCAAATAAAATACCAATATGAGTTTTAATTTTATTCACATTTGTAACTGTTTAATTTTAATAATAATTTTATATTTTAAGCGAGAGTCAAAATTAAATTTAGACTAAGAATTAGACCTTTTTTGTTCTAAGGGGTGAACAATTTTGATAAAAACAAAAGGGAAAGGAGCCAATACTGTTCGGCATGGTTATTGTCATAGATAAAGAAAGGGATCATCGTTGTCA
>JASEHN010000276.1 GCA_030018715.1 Thermodesulfobacteriota bacterium
CGCCTGGCATCGCCATATGATCTATGTTTTTCTGGGATTGCATTTTCTGCTGCGACTGCGAAAGAAATTTAAAAAAAACTCCGGCCCTCACTCTGTCCCAAGCACAGAGGTTGGTTGCAGC
This sequence comes from Thermodesulfobacteriota bacterium, assembly GCA_030018715.1. Lineage (GTDB taxonomy): Bacteria > Desulfobacterota > SM23-61 > SM23-61 > SM23-61 > JAHJQK01. The sequence continues at coordinate 122 of JASEHN010000276.1, forward strand.
AGCCTTGCCTCTCCGTACTCTTACTGTGAAAGGAGCCATAGAAATCGTCAGGTATCATACGCTCCGTAACCATATCGCTTATATCTCTCACAGGAAAAAAGCGCTGGCAAAAGCAAAATCTTTAAACATAAAAATGACGCTGTAGTAATAGGAAATTACTTTTTTCAACTTTAGTCCGCCTTAGGCGGATCACTTAGACGTTTTACACTTATTCTTTACTTTTTCTTAATCATGGTTTTAAAACTCTGTGATCTCTGTGTCCTCTGTGGCTAATTTAAATGTGAACCAATATCCGCTTTGCTAAAATCATGTCATATTGCCTGACCAGAAACCCATTTATTTGGGTACAGGTGGCACATGGTGAAATGGTTGGGTTCTATTTCCGCCCAAATGGGTTCAACCCTGGAGCATATCTTCATGGCCTTCGGGCAGCGGGGGTGGAATCGACAACCGGAAGGAGGATTGATCGGGCTGGGCACGTCTCCCTTGAGAACGATCCTTTTCTTTTTCTGGTCCGGATCTAAAACCGGAACAGCGGACATAAGAGCCTGGGTGTAAGGATGAAGCGGCTTGGCCAGAAGTTTTTTATTGGAGGAAAGCTCAATGACCTTGCCCAAATACATGACGGCAATCCGGTTGCTGACGTGGTTGACCACGCTGAGATCATGGGCGATCATGATGTAGGATAAGCGAAATTCCGCCTTAAGGTCGCCTAAGAGGTTGATCACCTGGGCTTGAATGGAAACATCCAGGGCGCTGACTGGTTCATCGCAGATAATCAACTTGGGGTTCAGGATTAAAGCCCGGGCAATCCCGATGCGCTGGCGCTGGCCGCCGGAAAACTCGTGGGGGAAACATTTCATTTTCTCCCGGTGTATCCCCACTTTGTCCAGCATGTCGGCTACCCGGTCCGCCACCTCGCTCCCGCTGGCCAGACCGTGGGTTTTCAGGGCATCGCCGACGATATGCTCCACGGTCAGCCTTGGATTAAGCGAAGAGTATGGATCCTGAAAAATGATCTGCATCTCGGCCCGCAGCTTTTTCAGCCGGGCAGATTTTAACTCGGTGATATCCTGCCCTTCGAAGAAGATCTTTCCGGCCGTGGGCTTAAGCAGGTGGAGAATGGTTCGCCCGAGGGTTGACTTGCCGCATCCCGATTCACCCACCAGGCCCAGAGTCTCCCCCCGCTCGATGTCAAAACTCACCCCGTCAACGGCATAGACTCGTTCCCGGGGCCCGAACAGGGTCGTTCGGTTCAGCAAAAAATATTTTTTTAGATCGCGAACGCTCAAAAGGTTTCCGTTGTTCATAATGGCTTCCGTTCCGCCCGTTCGCAGGCCGCTAAATGGCCAGGCTTAAGCTCCAGCAGGTCGGGGATTTTGATTTTGCAGGCCTCCGTCGCTTCCTCGCAACGGGGATGAAAATCACATCCAGGCGGCAAAGCATAAAGGCTGGGTACGATGCCCGGAATTTCCTGGAGCCGGCTCTGCTCTGCGCCCAGGTGGGGAACGGAGGCTAAAAGCTGCCGGGTGTAAGGATGCAGGGGATCGTGAAAGATGGAGCGCACGTCGGCTGATTCCACGATCTTCCCGCAGTACATCACAACTACCCGGTCGGCCACTTCGGCGATTACTCCCAAATTATGGGTGATAATCATAATGCTCATGTTTATCTTGGCTTGCAGGTCGAGCATTAGCTCTAAAATTTGAGCTTGAACGGTTACATCCAGGGCGGTCGTCGGCTCATCGGCAATGAGCAAGGCCGGGTTGCAGCTTAGAGCCATGGCGATCATCACCCGCTGGCGCATTCCTCCGCTGAGATGATGGGGGTACTCTCTGACTCGCCTCTTAGGGTCGGGAATGCCTACCAGATCGAGCATCTCCACCGCCTTGTTCTCTGCCTGGCGGGAATTCAGCCCTTGATGAAGCTGGATCGCTTCCCCGATCTGGCTGCCGATGGTGAAGACCGGGTTGAGCGAAGTCATCGGTTCCTGGAAAATCATCGAAATTCGGTTCCCGCGTACCTGCCGAATTTGGTCCGGGTTGAGACGCAGCAGATCCATCCCTTCGAACTCGGCCCGACCTTCTACCAATTCCCCCGGGGGCATGGGAATGAGTTGCAGCAGGGACATAGCGGTGACGCTCTTGCCGCAGCCGGACTCTCCCACCACGCCCAGGGTCTCACCCTGGTCGATATGGAAACTCACCCCGTCCACCGCCCGGACCGTGCCCGCCAGGATGTGAAAGTAAATCTTAAGGTCTTTAATCGTGAGAAGTCGGCCCATATCAGACTTGCTCCCGGGACCTGGGTTCAAGGGCATCGCGGAGCCAGTCGGCCACGATGTTAATGCAGGCCACGAGGAGCATCAAGGCCAGGCCAGGAAATATGGAAGCCCACCAGCTGCCCGAAAAGAGGACCTGATAACCCCGGGCGATCGCCAGACCTATCGAGGGGGTCGTGACCGGCACCCCTAAGCCCAGAAAGCTGAGGGTCGCTTCATACATGATCACCCGCGGAACCTGGACAGCGGAGAGGATTAGTACGGGGGTAATCGTATTAATCAGAAGATATTTGACCATTATGGTCCAGGGGCCAAAACCGAGGGCATGGGCAGCTTCCACGTACTCCTTCTCCCGGATGGAGAGAACCGTTCCCCGCACGGTGCGGGCGTATTCGGCCCAGCCGGTAATGGCCAACACCAGGATCATCTTTTCCAGGCCCTGCCCGAAAATGACCATGAAACACAGGGCCACCATGATCAGGGGCAGGGAGAGTTGAACATCCACCGCCCGCATGATTACCGTCTCCCAGAAACCCCGGGTATAGCCGGCGGTCAGGCCCAGGGTAAGACCGATCAGCATCGATATACCCACACTGAAGAATCCCACCATCAGGGAGATGCGCATACCGTAAATGATATTAGACAAGACGTCCCGGCCCAGGCGGTCGGTGCCCAAATAATAAGGATTCAGGCCTCGCTCTTCCCAGATCGGGGGCCTGAGGCGGGATCTTAGGTTTTGCTCAAGGGGGTCAACAGGGGCAATCCAGTAAGCAAAGACCGCGCAAACCACCAGGAAAAAAAGGACAACCAACGCGCCCAGAACCAATTTGCTGCTTAAAAAAGAATGGAGAAGCTGGCGTTCCGCGGGAATGTACTCGAAACCTAAAAAGCGAGCTTTCGGCGGAGCGTAGGGAGCTTCGGGAAGATCGGTAAAAATTGTTTTGGTGGCCGTCTGAACTCTCATTTTTCGTGCCGAATCCGCGGGTCAAGCCAAACGTAGATAATGTCTACGGCCAGATTAAGGGTCAAAAATATCGTGGCCGTAACCAAGGCCCAAGCAATGATCACGGGGAAATCCATCACTCCGATGGCTTCCAGAAAAAGCCGCCCCATTCCCGGCCAGGCGAATACTTTCTCCGTGACAATGGCTCCGGCCAGTAATGAGCCCATCTGCATGCCGGCGATGGTTACAAAAGGAATCAAAGTGTTCTTCAGGGCATGCTTATAGATCACTTTCTGCTCGCTCACCCCTTTGGAGCGGGCCGTCCGGATGAAATCCATGGTCATGACGTCCAGCATTCCGGCCCGGATCAGGCGGATGAAAAGAGCCAGGCGGTAGAGGGCCAGGGAGGTGGCCGGGAGAACAAGATGGGCCCAGGTTCCCCGGCCGGACGAGGGCAGCCATTGAAGTTCTACGGAGAAGATGAGGATGAAGGCAATGCCAATCCAGAAAGGCGGAGCTGAAATGCCGATTAGGGAACCGAGCAGGCTGGCCCGGTCCACAAACTTACCCCGTCTGGAAGCTGCCCAAACCCCTACCGGCACGGCCAGGACCAGGCTGATAACCATCGTGGTGACTACCAGTTCCAGCGAAGCGGGCAAGCGCTCCAAGACAAGCTTAAGGGCTGGTTGGCCGTGGTGGTAGCTGACGCCTAAGTTGCCCTGGACGGCGTTTATCAGGAACAGGCCGTACTGGACAATTAAGGGCTTATCCAGGCCGAGACTTCGCCTCATGGCCTCCATCTCCGAGGGAGGAGCATCAGGCGGCATGAGCAGGGCGAGCGGGTCTCCCGAAATATGCAGGATGGAAAACACAATCGCCGTGACCACGAAAAAAACAATGAGCGCCTGATATATGCGCCTGAAGATGTAAAGGCCCATTCCCCCCTCGCCTCTTGCCTTTTACCGCTTACCTGCTTTTCTAATTGGCCTTCTTCAGCTCAAAGGCGAATAGTCTCTCGTCAATCCGGGCTTTGCCATCTTTAATCCGCCTGGAGAAGCCATAGACATTCTCCTGGTAGTAAAGCGGGATCACATAATAGGTTGAATAAATCTTCGCTGAGATTTCATTGCGCAGTTTCTCCCGTTTGGCATCGTCCATGACGCTGTTGGCTACGTCCATCCTTTTTTCCAGGTCCGCATCCGAGAAGCGGCCGCGGTTGGTCCTCCCAAAGGAGCCTTTTTTCTCACGGAAAAAGCCGTTCATGGTCCCCTGCCAGGAAAGAGTCCCCCAACCGGCGAGGAAAAAAGGCGACTCATAGCGGTCCACTTTGGGGAAGAAGACGGCCTTGGGGGTGGCCACAACTTTTAGGCGCACGCCAATTTTGCCCAACTGGGCAGCGATCACTTCAGTTACCTGCTGGTCGTTGATATAACGGTCGTTGGGGGTGTCAATGACGGCTTCAAAGCCGTTGGGATAGCCGGCTTCGGCTAAAAGCTTCTTGGCCAGGGCCAGGTCGTACTTAGGCGGCTTGATCTCGGGATTAAACCCGGTAGCATAGGAACTGACTAACTGAGAGGCCGGGTAGGCG
>JASEHN010000277.1 GCA_030018715.1 Thermodesulfobacteriota bacterium
AAAATAAATTCAAATTCTTAGAGTTTCCGGATGAAAACTAATTAGTTAAGCCTGAACCCATTCACTGCATTATGCCAGACCCCCTTATTCAGCCCCCCTTATTCTACTTGATCATTTCATGAATATAGAATATAATTTCATGAAAAAATAAAGGGGACCACTATGGCCAATTTGCAAATTAAGGGAATCGATGAGAACCTTTACGCCCAAATCAAAAAGCTGGCGGCGGTGGAAAACCGGTCTGTGAGCCAACAGATTCTTTACCTCGCCAAAGAATATCTGGTTAAGAGGAAAACACTCCAAACCTCCAAGTCCCCTGCCCAGGTCCTCCTGGAGCTTTCTGGTTCATGGGCTGATTATCGACACCCGGAAGAAATTGTCAGAGAAATTAAGAAGGCCCGTAGGAATTTCAAGAAGCTGCAGGGGGGATTTTGATGTTTCTCCTCGATACGGATACGATCATCTTCAATTTGAAAGGTCATCCCGCCGTAAAAGAGAACTTGCAGCGGCATCTGAATGATCCATTAAAAATCAGCGCCGTCACCTGCATGGAATTATATTATGGGGCTTATAAATCGGCAAATGTTACCGGGAACCTGGCTAAGATTCGGACGATTGAAGAGGCCATGGAGGTGATTCCCATTGGGTCGGAGTCCACCCAGATTTTTGGAAGCCTTAAAGTTCAAATGGAAAAGAAGGGGACTCGATTAAATGACCTTGACCTGGCCTTAGCGGCAAGTGCGCTGGCTCATAACCTTATCTTGGTCACTAACAACGTCAGCCACTTCAAAAGAATTATTGGACTTAAGCTTGCTAATTGGACCCTTCGGCCGGATACGGCCTGATGTTCTTACTACCCCTCTCCCCGCCAATGAGGGTCATCCTATTTTTCTTGGTCCTATTCTCCCTATGGTTCTATAATGGATCAAAATTGGATCTGCTGGGGAGGCTCCGAATGCCGGTTAATCTATCCATAAAGAATGGTCCCGATCAAGTTGCCGGAGAGATTCGAAAACGGGCGGCCAAGCATCACCGTTCTCTCCAAGGTGAATTGATCTCGATTCTGGAAGAAACCATCACCCAGGAGAAAATGTTGACCCCGATGGGTTTTTGAAGGAGCTTCGGGCTTTAGGTCTTAAGACCCCTTCCGAATCTTTGAAGATCATTCGGAGAGAACATCATGCCCGTTCGAATCGTTGACGCTTCCGCCCTTGGAGCCATGATTTTTGCCGAACCAAAGGCAGAGGAGATCGCCGAAACCCTGGGAGACTCCCCCAGGGCTGCCCCGGCGCTTATATGGTTTGAATTGGCCAGCATCTGCTTGCGCAAGATCAAAACCCACCCCGCGCAGCGAGATCATCAAAAGTTAACGATTCACAGTAAGACCCAGGCTGGAAAAATCTTCATCGAAGCTATGGCAGACAATATCCTTGAGGATTGTCTTGACCACTACGTAAGAGATCGCATCACAAAAAGAAATCTTTTTGTCCCTAATAAATAGGCGAAAGATCTGTTCAGCTTCTTGGCGAGCGGAATCATCGTAGTATACGATATGAAGAGAGGGCTTGATTTCATCCAAGAATCTGATCGCTGCCTTGGCGTTGAATCGGTAGAGAAGAAGCGTGGCCGTTTCACTGATGACATCCCATGTTGTCCAGAAGGAAATATTCTGGGCTAACGCTTCCTCTAAAATTTGTCCGGCTCGTTCATAATTCACATCTTTTGGGCAGAGGGAGGCAAAGAAAAAGGAGGTATCGCAAAAAGCTCGATGTCCGGGGTAATCTATCACCTATTTACCCCGGAGTAGAGGTAGTCTTTAACTCTTTTAGAAATGGGTTCCTTGGCCTTTCCTTTGGAAGAATAGGCCAATTTTTTTCTGAGTTGAATCAATTTCCGAACTGCCTCACCGGGTTCAACCTGGGTTTTGGCGGATCGTATTTCAGCGATAGTTTCATTCCGAACCGCAATCTGAAACACCCTTTCGGGATTCTTCTGGATCTCTTTAATCATTTTGGGGAGATCTTTCCGTGCGTTGCTGATCGAGACAATGCCTTTCATAGGTCACTCCTGCTATAATACAATTTGGCCAAATTGTACAAATTAACTCCCCAAAAGTCAAGAGAAAGAAATTTCCCAAAATCGCCAAATGTTACCGGGAACCTGGCTCATAACATTCAAAAAGCAACGTTTCCATCACCTCCTGCCATCCAAGCTACAGGGCTCCCGGCTCTTACCCTGGCGGGACTTTTACCCACAAGGGCGTGCGGCCCTTCGCTGGGCGCGCCATTTATTCATGCCAGACCCTGTTACCACCCATAATTTTAAAAGGCCGTTTAACTTGATTGTATAGGAATTTCCTTTTTTCAGCTTTAGTCCGCCTTAGACGGATCATTTTTGACACTTTTCCTTTACTTTATTATGGTTTTAAAAACTCTGTGATCTCTGTGCCCTCTGTGGCTAATTTAACAGAAATTGTTCCTTACAATAAAATGACTTTGTAAGGAATTGGCTTCTAAAGGAGAGTAATCATGCAATCAACCATTACCTCGAAATTTCAAACCACAATCCCCAAGGCTGTACGCGAAAATCTCAAGCTTTCAGTCCGGGACTCCCTGGAATGGAAGATTGAGAAAGGAAAAGTGGTTATATACCCCTCCCGGAAGAAATTCCTGCAATACAGGAATGCCGTGAAAACAGGGAGAGGGGATATTTCTAAGGATATCGAACGCGCCCGGGAACGGATGTAACCCCAGAACCTTCAAGGTTTTACGGAAGGATGGGAAGCCATTGATCAGCAGAAATGATCCACTGGATCAATCCTTCTGAGCGCAATTTTTTGCATACGCCGGCTTTGTGCAGGATCTGAACGGCCGTGGGCACCGAGAGTTTTTTCTGGAAGTAAATAAGATTCGGAGCGAGGTCTTCATCCCTTGCCTTGCATTCAATTAGGCAAATAAGTTTCCCTTTTTCAGAAAGCACAAAATCTACTTCGCGCTTTTCCTTATCCCGGATGTAATTCAAGTTGACCTCTCCCTCCCCCATGGCCTTCCATGTCCGAACCGCCTTAAGCAGGTGCAGGGCAACGAAGTTTTCGAAGCGCAGGCTTTCATCCTCAATTTCCACCCAGTCGAAAAGGAAGATTTTGTTTTCTTTTCTCAGCGTCCGCGCCAATCGGCCGGTCAAGGGAGCTAAGCGAAAGAGGTAAAAAAATTGGTCCAGTAAGAGAATCCAGTCCCGGATAGTCTCGAAGGCCACGCCAACGTCTCCCTTGAGAGCGTTCAGAGATAGGGGGCTGCCGATCCGCTCCGGAATGAGATGGGCAAGATGTTCCAGCAGCGAAATCTCCCGAATAGCGCTGGCGTCTCGGATGTCTTCCCGAAGAAGCAGGGTCTTACGTTCGGCAAACCAGCGGTTGTAGAAAACGGAGGTTCCCCGGGAAAAAGGCTCCGGAAATCCGCTGAAGCGGAATAGGCGCGAATATCCCTCGCTCGCCTCCGCTGAAACTGGGGAAGGAGACCCCAGGGCTTCCTGGAAATCTTTAAGGCCAGTCAGTTTGCCCTTCAGCTCGCCGACGGTAAGGGGAAAAAGAGGGACACTGAAATACCTCCCCAGCAGGCTGTCCCCCCCTTTTTTGAAGAGGTCGAGGCGGCCGCTTCCCGTAATCAGAAATCGAAATTCATCCTTGCCCTGGTCGTAGATCCCCTTGAGATAATTCTTCCACCGCGCATATTTGTGGATTTCATCAAAAACAACCAAAAACGGTTTCCGCGGGTCCCGGTTTTCCTTCTCAAAAAAAGGCGGGTCGGTTAAGATTTTTTTTTGGTGAGTAGGGGTATCCCAATTGAGGTAAAGGCTCTGCCCAAATTGCTCTTGATATCGCTTGGCCAGGGTGGTCTTCCCGACCTGCCGCGGCCCGCTAACGAAGGCCATCTTGTTATACTGTTCAATAATCTCCTGGATAATCCCGAGTGAGGTTCGTTCAAGCATAGACATATTTTAGACCGAAGTCTAAAAAAGTCAAGACTTTTTTAGACTTCGGTCTATTTCCCGATGCCTGCCCTCTCCCAGCTCAGAATGTCGGAAAGTCTTACAATAAAGAAGATTCAAAGTATTTTATACGTAAGATATGGAATATAATATGGGTTTCATATTCGGTGAAAAGAGGTTAAATCCATGTTGTAAGAATAATTTACAGAATTTATGATCTGTAAGAGATTCGTGAGAAAATGGGCAAAATGGGAATTTATTTGAAAAATGTTATAATTTCAATATATTAAGCATATAGGAGAAAGCGTTTGTAGAAAGGAGGCGTTTAGGTACAACATTTACTCATAAAAAATGGATAAATTTAAAAAGACATCTCTGAAAAAGTCCCCTTTAAGTCATCGCGAGAAGTCCTTCAAAGCAGGATGACGTGGCGATCTCTCCGGAATAATTAAGAATTAAAATTGCTTCGTCCGCTTTAAAAAAAGGGCCATTTTTGGTTAAGATAATCTAAGAAACAACACCCTGAGAATGCACATCGTCTGTATCGGTGGGTGGAAGATCGCCAAATCCCCGCCGACAACAATCTGGCCGAAAGAGATCTCCGCCCCACGGTCATTGCGCGTAAGGTCAGACCCGCAGCATTCTCATGACCGTGCTCCATATCCTAAAAAAAACGAAAAGTTATAATTTTCATCAACGTCCCCCTCGGCAGTTTAAGGGGGAAACCATAGATGCAGAATGATTCTTACGTAACATTGATAAGAAAATCTCTTGACTCCATAAAAAGGATTCCGGTAAAATTAAATTAGCCACAGAGGACATAGAGATGACAGAGTTTTTAAAACCATTATTAAGAAAAAGTAATGGATAAGTGTCAAGTCTCTAAAGTGATCCGCCGTAGGCGGGACTAAAGTTGAAAAAGGAAATTCCTATACAAT
>JASEHN010000278.1 GCA_030018715.1 Thermodesulfobacteriota bacterium
CCAGCAAGCTCGAACCTTTATTTCCGGTTTTTAAAAGAATGGGGGGGGAACAATGCCAAGTGACTCCCGGGCGCCCCAGAATAAAGATTGGAGGTTAATATGAAGCCACGTTTTTTGGAAGAAATAGAAGAGGCGTTTGCCGTTCGGAAGCATGTCATTCTTACGCTGAACACCGAGGACCGCTTCTTCTATCCCGAGAACCAGACTGATCCGGCAAATCTCAACTATTTTCTGGCCAATTACTTCTCCCGCCAGGGATACCGGATCGCCCAGTATGCACCCAGTATGGGAGTAAGAGAACTCTCACCAAGTGGAGAATGCGCGCCTGCCATAAGGGAGCTCTCTTCTCAGAATGATCCCATAGAAATATTTAACCGGTTGAGTCGGCTCCTCAGAAACCCTCAGGAAAGGTGGATAATTTTGATCCTCCATGCAGAGCGGATCGCACCCGCCCAGGGCTCGGGAGCGCCCCATCGCCCTGACAGCATTGCCTTCGGAGAGATTCTCCATACCCTTGGAATGGATGATGCCATTGCTTCTTCATCTTCCAGGATTGTTCTGGTGACGTACAGCGCACTGCCAGAGGATCTATTAACCCGATCGAGAGGATTTCGGGCTGTGGGGGTGGGCCTTCCTTCTGAAGAAGAGCGAAAAGTCTTTATTGATTTCCTGGAGAGGATCGGAAAGGATGAGGTCAAAGACTTCGGGAAACTGGAAGCTGACCTGAATCCCGATGAACTTTCCAGATTAACTGCCGGTATGCCGCTTTCCAGCATTGAAGAGCTTTATCGCTCCGCTGCCCATTTCAGAAGCCCTATCAAAAGGGAGCAAGTCAGAGTGGCCAAGGCGCGGGCGATTCGCAACCTCGCCCGAGACCTTCTAGAAGTCTCTGAACCCCAGGAAGGTTTTGAGGGAGTTGCTGGACTAAAAACGGTTAAAGCATACTTCCTTAATCTCATTCCTCAGATCCGGGCAGGTCGCGCCGGAGTGCCCCAGGCATTCTTGCTGCAAGGAGTACCAGGAGTTGGAAAATCACATCTGGTTAAAGCGCTGTCTAAGGAACTCGGCTGGCCGCTATTGGAGATGCGCAATGTACGCAACCCATATGTCGGGCAGAGCGAAATGAATATGGAGCATGTAATCAGGGTCGTCGAGCAGCTTCAGCCAGCCATTCTCTTCTTTGATGAAATTGACCAGACATTGGGGCAAAGGGGGACCGGAGTTTCGGGGGATTCGGGGACATCGGAACGGCTCCTGGCCCGCATTTTCAGCTGGCTTGGATCCCTGCACCTTCGCGGGAAAACTGTATTCATAGGGGCCACCAACAGGCCGGATTTGTTGGACGCCGCCCTGCTGGACAGGTTTGGAGTTTCCATTCCCTTCTTAAAGTCTGGCAAAGAGGAGATCCGGGAATTGATCCCGATCCTTCTAAAACGTTTTAACCGGGAAATCACGGGCTCGGATGTGGAAACGATTTCCGCCCTTCTGCACCAGCTTTCCCTTACGGGCCGGGATATCCAGGAGATTCTGATTGAGGCTGGGTTCCAGGCTGATCGCGAATCTAACAAGATGGGGGTTCCGATCCTGAAAAAGCATTTAGCTCTGGCGGCCAAAGATCACATCTGCCGGGAGAATATGGCGGATATGGAGTTTATGACCCTTGTATCGTTATCCATCTGTAGTTCCCAGTCCCTTCTGCCCTGGAACAGTTACGATGGCCTGCGCCGGGAAGGCGAGATTCCCCAGAGACTTTTGGAATCGGGAATTGTTGATAGGGATGGACGGCTGAACCTCTTCAACCTGCAGAAGGAGATCTCTTCAGTCCAAAAGAGAAGGTATTCACAACGAGCCATGAGGTGACCAATGGATAATTTAGGGGGGAAGACGGATCTGCGAAAACCCGGCTGCTTCACCCGGGCGCAGATCGATAGGCTGAAAGAAGTGGTGTTGAAAAGCGGAGAAGACCCCTCCCTGGTTTCCGACCTTGAAGGCTGCGGGCCAATTGCCCGTCTGGAGGAGGCCTTTGCCAGGGTTGCCGGTACCCGCTTTGCCCTGGCCCTCTCCAGCGGCACGGCTGCTATCCATTCTGCCCTTCTGGCCGCCGGGGTGGGTTATGGAGACGAGGTGATTGTTACGCCCTATTCTTGGCCCCAGAGTATTTCTCCAGTCCTATTTACTGGAGCAATCCCCGTGTTTGCCGACATTGATCCCCTTACCTTCAACATCGACCCCGAATCCGTTTCCAAACTCCTGAGTCCGAAGACCCATGCGATCATCCCCGTCCACCTCTTTGGTCACATGGCCGACATGGATAGATTGATGGATATGGCTGTGGATTGCGGTGCTGCATTGATCAGTGATGGAGCGCATGCATTGGGGGCGGCCTTGAACGGGAAACCGGTCGGCGCTTGGGGTGATGCGGTCTGTTTTTCCCTCGGAAGGGGAAAGCTGATTTCGAGCGGGGAGGGAGGGATTTTGGCCACCAGTAATCCGAAGATTTATGAAAAGGCTGTATGTTTGACCCAGCACGAAGATAGAGCAAAGAGAATTTGGCCGGCAAGCCACCGACCGGAGATTTTCTCGCTTAATTACCGCCTGCATCCTCTGGCGGCAATCCTCGCTCAGGCGGATTTAGATTCCATACGCGACGTCTTGAGCAATCGACAAAGGGTATTTGACGGCTTCTGGGAGGGATTAGGGAGGCAACAATTTCTATCCCCGCAGGCTTCCTTGGAAGGGGAAAGGCCGGCTGCCTATGGAATTCCCCTAACCGCGGCGATAAACATGAACAGGGAGAATCTGGTTTGGGCTGCCCAGGCGAAAAGGATCCCCTTGCGTTGTGGGCCGGTTTCCAATCCCCTTCACCTGCGTTTAGGAAAGGCGGTCGGCCCCAGAATTCCATTCCACAGAACCCATCTTCCAGGGTCATGCCCGAAGGCGGAAGAACGGTGCGAAAAACAGGAACTCCTAGTATTGAGCGCCCTGGACATGGACGGATTGTCACCCGAGGCGGCTTATCTCATGGGGAAAGGGATTCGGGAGGAATTGGAGGCACATCCGGGGAATTACCTAAACTGATTTTATAGGCTCCGAGGTTTAAGGGAAAAGTGAAAGACAAGGAGGGATGAGCATGGCGAGAAAGAAATCAGGGTTTTGCCGGGGCTGGGTTGGGATTCTATTCTTTTCCCTCTTCTTTCAGGCTATTTTCCTTTCCCCTGCGAATTCCAAGTCCGTGGATTCTGCCCTGGAGGGTTTAGCCTTTCGAGTTGTTGAGGAGATTACAAAAAGCAACAAGCAAGTTCTTGCCCTGGCGGATTTTGGAGATTTGAGCGGGAACCCCACCGAAATTGGCCGGTTTTTTTCCGAAGAGCTTTTAAGCCGGATTGAAAAGGGGAAAAGGATCATCGTGGTTGAACGGCGGGATTTGAAAAAGGTGCTGGAAGAGCTTCAATTGCGCCTATCCGGGTTGAGCGAGGGCAGATCCGCCAAAGCCGTGGGGGCATTTTTGGGAGCCGATGTGTTGTGCACCGGGACCGTTATCCTATTCGCCAAATCCCTCAAGGTGAATGTAAGGTTGATCGATACGGAAACCGGGGAAATATTTGCCACAGCCGGGGTAATCATTGATACCCCCGGGGAAGTGGAAAAATTAAAATCGGGAATCGGAAGCCCCCCCATCCCTCACTCCAAACAGGCAATCCGATACACAGGGGCAGAGAATCTGTTAACAAACGGCGGGTTTGAGAAGGGCTACTATGGATGGAAACGCTCCATAGGGGACCTCAAGCGGGGTTCCAGTCAAACCGAAATTATACCTATGTCCCACACCAAGTCTGGGAGAGCTCTCCGTATTCGCCATGCGGGAGAAGGACACATTCAATTCCACCAACAAGTTCCAGTTTTGGGACCTGACCTAATATTTTCGGCCTCCTTCCAGTCAACTACCCGCGAAGGCATGATGGTGGGTTTCTCAGGGACCGGGGTGGTTCAGATTGCCCTGCAGTATTTCGATGAAAAAGGGAATAGACTGGGAGAAACCGTGCTTGTGAATTATGTCAAGAATCCTTTTGCCGATACTCCGCTTATCGGGGTACCGCGGAGGAAACCCGACAGCTATCAGAGTCACTACATAGAGTTTCAAAGGGAGAAATTTCATTCCGCATATTCAATCGATATACACAGGGAAATTGAGAACAACCTCCTGGGAATTAACCCGCAGAGTGTGAGGCAAGTGGCGGTGATTTTGTGGTGCGGAGCAACTCATCCCCAGGCGGCTGCAGAATTAATCATTTCTGATATAATCTTACAACAAAAATAGTTTAGGGGTTTGAGGTTCATGGCATGGGACCCTCAATAAGGCGAAGGCACTCTTAGAAAAATACGGAATGAGCAAAAATATTCCCATCGAAGAACTACATCCCCAGAAAACAGGAATTGACGACGCAATCCTTTTGGCCTTTTGCGAGATTATGGAAAATGACCAAAAGAGTGAGGGAGGACGATCGGTCCTGAGAACTTCGGAAAGAACAGCAGGTAAAGACTTCTCTTTAAAAAAATTGCAAAGAAAATTCAGAGCCCGGCACCGGACCAAATCCTCTTCGTGGTGCAAACCCGGAAGGTAGTCTTCTACCGTGGAACCGTCAAGGGGGTGGCCGCAGCAAACAAGCAGAAGCTCGGCCCAGAGGGCCCTGACTTCAATTTTATTAATCCCTCAGTTATGTAAGACAGAGCGGTTTTTAGCTCCAGCATCTGAACTACTCAAAATTTATTTAAAAAAATTGACAGTACCCAATTGATTTGCTATAAGAAAATTCGTAACACTTTAGCCCTTTGAAAAGAGGTGAGGCGTAAGGTCAGAGCGAATCCATGGTCC
>JASEHN010000279.1 GCA_030018715.1 Thermodesulfobacteriota bacterium
GCTCTTTGAAAAAAGGTGTGTTGTAAAGGCCAAGGGATTTCAGGGGCCGGGGGCCTGGTCCCGCCATGGCGGGATTGGAATCATAAGGGGCGAAATAATTCGCTCTGCGCAAAGCGCTTAGCGCTAAGCGTCTTTATTGTTCAACCGATGCTTCCGGCGCGTTCCGCTCTAACCCCCAGCCCTCAACAAAGGCTTTAATACCATTTTTTCAAATCGCTAAACTGTTACGAATTATTGAATTGGCTAAACCTGCCTGAATAAAGCTCTAAAGGAGGGAAAGAATATGAGAAAAAATCGGATTCAAGCTGTACTGGTTTTCCTGGCGGCCACCTTTTTTATCATGACCGCTGCGGCATTGGCCATAGAGAAGCCCAAGGATTATCCCACCCGTTCGATTGAAGTAGTAGTGGGTTACGGCGCTGGAGGAGGGAGTGACGTCTTTGCCCGGGCTATAGTACCGGAGGCTCGAAAGCTGATGAAGGTCCCGCTGGTGGTGGTCAATAAGCCCGGGGCTGGAGGGGTCGTGGCTTTGGAGTATGTACAAGGCCAGCCTGCTGATGGTTACACGATCTGGGCGGGTTCTACTACAGTTCTATTAACGGGGGGGCTGACAGGAATGACCAAATACCAATACACCGACTTTTCCCCGATTATACGTGCCCAGCACGACGTCATGCTGCTGGTGGTTCCTTACGGAAGCCGTTTTAAAAATATCCAGGATGTGATCACTGACGCCAAGACCCGGCCGGGCGAGCAGACCTGGGGTATTGTGGGAACGGCCCAGGGATACCAGGCCTATATTGCGGACAGCTTTGCGGGTGTCGTCGGAATTACTCCCAAGTTGGTTCCTTTTGATACCGCGGGAAGGCAACTGGCCGCCCTTCTGGGGGGGCACGTCGATGCGGTGCAGGACGAACCGGCCACGATCATCGACCTGGCCGAGGCCAAAAAAGCCCGCCCCCTCCTCTCCTTCTCCAAGGACCGGATTCGTCCGTTCCCCACCTTGCCTACCATCGGCGAGATGGGGGCCAAGGATTTTCCCGGGATCTACCGGGGAATCATGGTCAAAAAAGGAGTCCCGCCGGAAATCGTACGCTACTTGGCTGAGGTCTTCACCGCAGCTTATAACTCCCCGGCTTATCAAAAATATGAAGCCGAGAGTTTTCTCGATTTAAGAAAAGGGTTTATGGGTCCTGAGGAGTTTGAGGCTTTCTTCAAAGAAGATGCCGAAAAAGTAACGAAGTTCTTGAAACGCACGGGAGTCTATCAGATCAGAAAGTAATCAGACCGAATTAGCATTAACCTAAGCCTCCTGGAGGGCCGCGAAGAGTTTGTGCCTCGCACTCCCCTATGGCATGGATGACTCCTCAATGAGTAATATTGTCTCGGGCCTGGTCATCATAGGGACCTCGCTCTTTTTCTATTATCTCACCGCCCGGTTCCCCGTGGTGAAAGGATACCAGCAGATGGGCGATGCTTTCTGGCCCCGGCTGGTTATCCTGGTACTCATCGGACTTTCGGTTATTCTCATTCTCCAGTCGGTATTGAAGGGGATGAAAAAGGAATCGACCAAGAAAGGTATTCCGGGGGAAACCTTAGACCGACTAGCGCTGCTCAAGACCATGGGAGTCATGGTTCTGTATGTCCTCTGCATCCCCTACCTGGGATTTCTGGTTTCCACCTTCCTGGCCCTGATCATCTTTTCCTACCTCATGGGGGACAGGAAGGTGTCCGGTATGGTGTATTTTTCTCTGGGGATGACCATTGCCACCTACCTGGTCTTCGGCCTTCTGATTTACACCGCCTTGCCCCGGGGGGTCTGGATTTTCAAGAGCTTGAGCAATCTGCTCTATTGATAGAGAAGAAGGGGTTAGAATTCATGGTGGACCTTTTTCTGTACGGTTTTCAGAATGTTCTCCAGCCGGTAAACATCCTGGCCATGATCGTGGGTATGCTGATCGGCCTTTTGATCGGCATCCTCCCCGGGTTGGGAGGTACCATGGCCGTAGCTCTGATCATTCCCTTTACCTTCAACATGGAGCCCATCACGGGAATTCTGATCATGCTCTCCCTCTACTGCACCGCGACATATGCCGGCTCCATCACCGCCATCCTCTTCAAAATTCCGGGAGAAGCCCCGGCAATTATGACCATCCTGGATGGTCATGAGATGGCCAAAAAGGGTCAGGCGGGCAAAGCTCTGGGGACGGCGATTTTCGCCTCAACCCTGGGGGGGATCATCAGCACCATCTTGCTGGCTGCCGTTTCCATTCCCCTTTCCACGGTGGCCATTGAGTTCGGAGATGCCGAGTACTTTGCCATGGCGGTCATGGGGCTCAGCGTCTGTTCCGGGATCGGCGGAAAGTCCGTCCTCAAGAACATCATGGCCGCGGCCATGGGTCTCTTCCTGGCCACCTTCGGGACTTCTTCCATCTCGGGTACCCAGCGGTTCACTTTCGGGTACAGTGGCCTGCTCATGGGGATCACCTTCATCCCGGCAGTCATCGGGCTCTTTGCTATCAGCGAAGTTTTCGAGCAGGTGGAGAAAGGGTTGAAGGAGGGAAGGAGGGAAGGGTATAAGAAACAGGAAAAAGTACGGATCGGGATGCCCTCCTGGAAGGAGATCAAATATCTGAAATGGACCTTTCTTCGCTCAGGCCTGATCGGCACCATTATTGGTATCCTTCCGGGAGTGGGGGCTACAACAGCCGCTTTTTTCGGCTACAGCGAGGCCGTGCGCTGGTCCAAGCATCCGGAGAAGTTCGGGACGGGAATCATCGAGGGCATTGCCGCTCCGGAGGCGGCCAACAACGCTGCTACCGGGGGGGCGATGGTCCCCCTGCTCACCCTGGGGATTCCCGGAAGCGCGGTTACCGCCGTAATGATCGGCGCCTTCATGATCCATGGACTCCGTCCAGGGCCGATGATGATGCTGCAGCAACCCAAACTGGTCTATTCCATCTTTGCCGGGTTCTTCTTTTCCAACTTGCTTATCATCCTAGCCGGAATCATCGGGATTAAATTCGTGGCCAGGCTCATGGATTTCCCTTACTACAAGGTCGGACCGGCCATTCTGCTTTTCGCGGTGATCGGCTCTTATGCCATGAATAACTCCATGTCGGATGTTTATGTAACTCTGGCCTTTGGATTTTTCGGTTATGTGATGAAACGTTACGGATTCGGACTGGCCCCCCTGATCTTAGGAATGATCCTGGGAGATTTGGCCGAAGTGTCTTTACGACGGGCCATGCTGCTATCTAACTTTGATCCCACGATCCTGATCACCCGGCCGATCAGCGCCGGATTCCTTATTTTTTCCGCTCTGTCGCTCTGTTATCCCTTGATCCAGAAGTACCTCTTGAAAAACAAAGGAAAGGAGGCTTTAGCTTCATCATGAAAATCGATTCGGAAAAATGTAGCAACTGCGGAATCTGCCAGCCCTACTGCACGGTGGGAGCCATCCAGGAAAGAAAGGAAGATGAAACCCGCAGGGTGGTTGAAGACGAGTGTGTAGAATGCGGGGTCTGTTTGCGGGCCGATGTCTGCCCAACAGACGCCATCTACCAGCAGGAATTGACCTGGCCGCGGATCGTGCGTCAGGAATTCAGCAATCCTCTCATCCGGCACCCCAGCACCGACATTGGGGGGCGGGGGACGGAAGAGATGAAGACCAATGAGGTCACCAATCGCTTCCAGGCGGGATTTGTCGGAGTTGGCCTGGAGTTTGGCCGGCCAAGCGTGGGAACACGATTCATCGACGTTCAGACCATGGCCTTGGCGCTGGCTCCTTTTGGGGTCCAGTTCGAAACCCAGAATCCGGTGACCACCCTGATGGTCGATAAAGGGAAAGGCTTGCTCAAACCGGAGGTCCTGAATGAAAAGGTCCTTTCGGCGATCATAGAGTTCCTTATTCCCCTGGAAAAACTGGAAGAGATCTTCAAAACCATTAAAGAGGTCGCCCCCAAGTTAAAAACCGTCATCACCCTGGAGATGATCTCCCGGATCGGGGAAGACGGCGCCATTCCCACTCTTCCCATTGCCAAGAAGGCGGGCTTTACGATTCGTCCAAACACCAAAACCAACGTGGGCCTGGGACGCCCGGGAAAATAGGAGGAATCCATGACCCATACTTTACATCGCCGAGGAGACGAAAAGAGTCTGAGTGAAGATTATGTCTTGTTAATCATGCCCGCCAGGGGCTTTAACCTGGAGGGGTCTTCAGAAAAAATGAAGAATATCTTCGAGATCATCTCCCACTATAAAACCGTTAATTTTGGTAATGCCAGGGTCGGCAACAGCCACCGCACGACTATGGATAAATTAATGGCCGCGGATAACCAGCGAATCGCCCACGCCGTTTTTCTTGATCGGGAGAACCTTGTAGGATGCCTTAGGGAGTTAAAAGAAAAAGATTTGGGAATCTCGGTGGTGGTTTCAGGGCTCTATGACCAGGTGGTCCAGTGCTGTAAGTCCGTGGGGTTGAAGCCCCATACCGTAAACCACTCCCTGGAGACCATCGGGGCCGTGGAAAAACTTCCCCAACCCCCGGTTATGGAAATCATCACCATGTGCGGGCATGCCATGATTTCCCCGGCTCTGGTCGAATCCCTGCTGGAAGAAGTCCGGTCCAAGAAACGCACCCTCGAGGAGGCTTCCGTAGAACTCTCCCGCCTTTGTGACTGCGGAATTTTCAACCCCCCGAGGGCCGCTAAGATTATGAATAAAATGTTGGAGGCGCGGTAAATTCTACCCTGCGGCCGCATTACTGAATTAAAAAAAAATGTAACAATTTAGCGTTTTGATCCGCCTCAGGCGGGCCAGATCCGCCTCAGGCGGACCTCCCGACCTCCCTTTGGCAAAGGGAGGAGAGGT
>JASEHN010000280.1 GCA_030018715.1 Thermodesulfobacteriota bacterium
GTTAGGGGGGATTTCAGGACTTTTCGCTGCCCGCCTGAGGCGGGCCACTTTTTTCGTGCGCAGTCGCGGAAAAAGCATAGGATAGCTTTTTCTAACAATAAAGGGAATTTATGTCAATAATATTTTCCAAAAAAATAATCGGCGGGCGAAAATGGAACGCTCTATTTATTCAACCGCCAAGGCTCCTGGCAATGAGCTGGATGGGATGGACGACATCTATCCCATATCCCTTCAAATTCCCGGATATCTGCAAGCGGCAACTGGGACAGCCCGTGGCCACAATGGTGGCTCCGGTATTTTCAATATTTTCAACCTTCAGCGCCGTGATGCCCTCGGAGATTTCGGGATGCTCCCAATGGAATATTCCCCCACCCCCGCAACAAACATCGGCTCCGTCCATTTCGGTGAATTCCAGTTCCGGAATCTTCCGGAACAGAGCCCTTGGTTCGCTCTTCACTCCCTGGCTACGCAATAAGTGGCAAGGATCATGGTAGGTCACCCTTCCTGGCACTGGCCTGAGCATTCCCCCAAAATCAAACCGCATTAAATATTGGGAAATGTCCATGACCTTCAGGCTCAAAGCCTCTGCTCCCTCAGCATTTTCGCCCATTTCTCTAAGGATATGCGGGTACTCCTTTTTCAAAGCGGCGCCGCAGGAGGCACATTCCACAACCACTGCGTCGATATCCCCACGGTTGAACAAGGCTACGTTTTTGAAGATGTTCGCTAAAGCCATCTTACTGGCCCCGGCAAAAAATATGGGCAGCCCGCAGCACATCTGTTCCTTGGGAATGATAACTTCTACGCCCAACCGGGACAAGACATCTACTGTCGCCCGCCCCACTGCTCCATCAAAATAATTGGTGGCACATCCGGTAAAATAGAGCACCCGTCCTTTAGGCTGAGGAACTTTATTGACCTCGGAAACCATGTTCAAGAAAGATTGGCCATTCGGGTGCAGGGACTTGTTAAAAGGATCGTTTCCCGCTTTTCCCTTTATAGGAAAAAGGGCCGGAAGGATGTTATTCAAAGCCCCCTCCCAGAGAAGATTCGAAGGCAGAGGGCGCTGCCCGGTTAAAAATTCGAAGAGAACCTTTTTTTCTTCCGATAGACCGAATTTCTCGATGACTTCGGTGCGCATGGCTTTCATCAGATAATCAACCTTCAAGCCGCTGGGGCAGTTTACCGTGCAGGTTTCGCAGAGCAAACAGGTGAATAGGATGCGGATAAAGTTTTCACTAAGGTTCAGTCGGCCCTCAAGAATGTTCCGGATTAACTGAACCTTTCCCCTGGGGGAAAAAGGTTCCATCAGGCGTTGTTTGTAGACCGGGCACGGCGTGAGGCAAATCCCGCATTTGATGCAGTTATAGACTTCTTCGCGAATGGTATTAGAGATCACTGGGCACTCTCCAGAAAACTCCCGGGGTTCAATATCCCCTGGGGGTCGAAGGTTTTTTTGAGAGCGCGCATCAGGTTCAGAACCTGAGGGCTAATTTGCCGGGGAAGGTACTTGGCTTTGGCAATACCGATCCCATGTTCCCCGGAAAGGACTCCACCCACGGAAATGGCAAAATCGACGATTTCATCCATGGCTTTCTCCACCCGCTTCATTTCCTCTTTGTCCCTGAGGTCGCAAAGCACCAGGGGGTGGAGATTGCCATCTCCGGCATGGGCCAATACGGCTATCTGGACCTGGTTACGCTGAGCAATCGCTATAACTTCCTTGATGGCCCGGCTCAAAAAGCTCACTGGCACGGTAGCATCTTCGATCACGCAGGCCGGGCGCATGCGGGCCACTGCCCCAAAGGCCCCACGGCGGGCCATCCAGAGTTGCTCACTCTCCTTTTCGGATTGGGCAACGCGCACATCCCTGGCCCCTTGCCCCCGGCAAAATTCTGCTATGGTGCCGGCCTGTTTCTCCACAGATTCCGGGTCGCCATCTACTTCAATGACTAATATGGCCTCGGCATCCAGGGGCAGACCGAGATGGGCATAGTCCTCGAGCGCTTTGATGATCATTTTATCCATCAGCTCCAGCGTCGCCGGAATGATGCCCTCTTCCACGATCCTGGCCACAGTGGTTCCTGCTTGATCGATGCTGTTGTAAATGGCCTGCAGCGTTCTCCTGGCCTTGGGTTTGGGAAGAAGCTTGACGATGATCCGGGTTACCACGGCCAGGGTGCCTTCCGACCCGCAGATTAACCGGGTAAGGTCATACCCCGTGACATCTTTGGCAGTGAGGCTTCCGGTCTGAATGATCTCCCCGGAGGGGAGCACTGCCTCCAGACCTAACAGGTAATCCCGGGTTACACCGTACTTGATGCCCCGCATGCCCCCGGCATTCATCATGACTGTCCCCGCCATGGTGGCAACCATAGAACTTCCGGGATCCGGAGGATAGAAAAGACCGATCTTTTCTACTTCTTTCTGGAACTCCGAGACCACCACGCCCGGTTCGACGATGGCATAACGGTTCGGCTTGTTGATCTCCAGGATGTGGTTCATCATCGTGAAACTCAAGACCACCCCCCCCTTCTTGGCCAGGGAGCAACCGGCCAGGCCGGACCCTGCCCCGCGGGGGGTAATAAAGACTCGATGGGCATTGGCTGCCTTCATGATCTGGGAAACTTCCGCGGTTGTCTTGGGGAAAAGGACAGCCTCAGGCAGATACTCTTCGACATAAGAATCATAAGCGTAGCTGAGAAGCTCTTCTTTGGAAGTGAGAACTCTGTCTTTGCCCAAAATGGCTTCAAACTCATGCAGGATCTTCTCTGTCAGCATGGAAATACCCTTTCTTGAAGTGGGTTAAGTCTGATGGCTTCGTAAAAAGTCGTCACGCCGGTGAAAACCGGAGTCCAGGGTATTTATAAGCCTTTAAAAAGACTGGATTCCGGCTTTCGCCGGAATGACGAAAAAAGGTATTTTCAGACTTTTTACGAATTCATCAAGTCTGATTAAAAAAGATTTACCAGTTGGATCGCTGACCCGGTCTCCTTTATCATGCCAAAATCCATTTGCGTTTCTGGGAAAGAAAATCAACCAATAGATAACGGCCCAGGTTATTCGGCGTGGTGTAGAAAGCCCGGCCACGGTTCATCCTGGAAACCTGCTGGACAAATTGCAAGAGATGGGCATCCTGGCCGAGCATGAAGATATTCAGGTTGATGCCGCAAGCAGCGCATTTCTTGAATTCGGATAAGGTTTTAGCCAGGGTTTGGGGATGGGAAGGAAACTGGAAGAAGACCTTGCCGTTCTCCAGGTGAGCGGTAGGCTCTCCGTCTGAAACCATGATGATCTGCTTGTTGGGAGTGTGCTCCCGGTTGAGAAGAGATTTGGCCAGGATAAGTCCTTCTTCCATGTTGGTGTAGGGGTTGTCCAGATCCCAGTTGAGGCAGGGAAGATCCTTACTTTTTAGAGCCCTGGCGTATGAAGAAAATCCTATCAGATGCAGGCGGTCATGGGGAAAATGGGATTGCATGAGCGTATGCAAGGCCATGGCCACCTTTTTGGCCGCGAAGAATTTTTCGTCCCGGGCCATGGATCCGCTCATGTCCAGCATAAGCGCAACAGCGGCCCGAGTGCGTTTCTCTGTTTGATAGACCTCAAAGTCATCCTGCTGAAGTTCAAGAAGCCGGCCGCCTTTTGCCCTGGGTGAGGAAAAGGCCTGGCGCCCCAGGGTATTCATCAGGGTGCGGCTTAAATTGAGGTGAAAAGGATCTCCGAACTGGTAGGGTTTACTTTCTTCCAGAAGGAGGGAAAACCCATTTCCCCGAAAGTGAGTTTCGTGATTACCCAGGGCATCTCGGGTTAGCGAAGCAAAAATGTCCTTAAGGGCCCTCTGCCCGATCTTGCGCATTCCTTTAGGGGTAAGCACATACTTTGCCCCTAATTTCTCTATGTAACCGTTAACCTCCAGAAGGCGGGGAATGGCCTTGAGGTTGTTCCAGAGTTGATAGCTTTCCTCCCCTAACATTTCCCGGATTTCCTGATCGTTGACTTTCTCCAGGTCAAGTCCCCAGGAAGCCCGGCGCAATTCGTGTTCTAACTTCTCCAGGCGTTTCAGTTCTTCAATGGCCTTCGCATTTCCGGAAGATGCCGCCTCCTGCAGTTTCTGCTTCAGGCGCCGCACTTCCTCCAAAAAGTCATGAATGCCCTTAAGCCCCGGAGATTCTTTCTTGCTTTTCAACCCCTGCTGCTTTAACAGGTCGAGGGATTTGTTGACGTCATTTTCGTGCAGGAGAAGGTCGGTGAGGTGATCGAGGATTTGCTCGGGGTCTGCACTGTTACCAAAAACCGGTTTGTTGCCGTAAAAATATCGATAACCAATCATTGATCTTTATTGGGAAGCGGATTATCCGCTGGCAATCGTAAAATTAAATTAGCCACAGAGGGCACAGAGACCACAGAGTTCTTAAAACCGAAAAAATAAAAGACATAGTGTCAGGTGTCTAAAGTGATCCGCCTGAGGCGGACTAAAGTTGATGGCTTCGTAAAAAGTCGCAATTCCATAAAATTCGTCATTCCGGCGGAAGCCGGAATCCAGTTATTTAAAGATGTTCTGGACCCCGGCTTTCGCCGGGGTGACGCTCCAAGAAACTTTTTACGAGATCATCAAAGTTGAAAAAGGAAATTCCTATACAATAAATCTATTAGTTTTAACATAGCACATTAGCGGAACAAGAGGCAAGGGTTTTAAAATCAGTTGACATTCCCTGCTCATCTTGCTTAAATTGAGCGAAGTTGAATGGACAACGCATCCATGGAACATTGGAATAATGGTATTAAAGCCTTTGTTGAGGGCTGGGGGTTAGAGCGGAACGCGCCGGAAGCATCGGTTGGGGTTCCGCTTGGCCACGA
>JASEHN010000281.1 GCA_030018715.1 Thermodesulfobacteriota bacterium
TATATAACGTTCGTGCAGAATGTGCTTAACGGCCCTCCTATGGTTAAATCCATCGAGGAAAATTATCCAATTTCTGCGCGAACGTCCCATCTGCTTCGACATCCCCAAATTATTTTAACTCAGGTTACGGTTCTTTCCACGGATTGATAATCCGCACTCCTGTATGTTGAAAATCATGTTCATTCCGAGTGACAAGACAATAATTCCCCTGAATTGCGATCGCAGCGATGATTGAGTCAATCGCTGTGATTGGTCTTCCTTCGTTTTCTAACCGTCCGGCGAGTTCTCCCCAGACCAACATCACTTCTGTCGTGATTTCAAGAATTCTTCCCTGGAATCGGAGCAATAAATCCGCTTCGAGCCATTCTCTGACCGTATCTCTTCGTTTCGAAGGCGGAAGCTTTTCGATACCTTTCCGTATCTCCCCAATCGTGATTACACTTAGATAGATCGTGTTGGGGTCGAGACGATCGAGCCATTCCACAACTTTCTTGTTTGGTTGCTTCGAAATGAGTTCAGAGATAACGTTGGTGTCAAGCACGTAGTTCATAGGGCAATATCTGTTCTCAGACCGCTCTTGTCACGCCTAAGATCAAGACCTACCTTAGCTATCGGCGACTCACGGAAGAAGTCGGAGATCTTTTTCTGGTTCAGAATCATCTTGCGATATTCCGCATAGGAAAGGACAATTACGGTTTCGACACCGCGCTTAGTGATAATCTGCGGGCCGTGCTTGATGGCTTCGTCCACGACCTCGCTGAACTTATTCTTCGCTTCTTGAAGTTGCCATACATGTGCCATTGGTGTCCTCCTGTCTAGTCTGTCCAGATTATAATGCGGGTTAAGCAGGGTGTCAAGGGGATAGATCTCTTGCCACCCCGGTGGAATTCCGTAGAATTCCGGGGACACATCACTCAAGCCATCCCTTATGTATGCCCAAAGAAAAGTCCGAATCCAGCTATACCTCTTATGGACCATGCTAATGATCTTTCATCCCAATTTTTATTGACTCAATGAATTTGATCCAGTAAGCTTACGGGAAACACAACCAGTATATGAATCTTTTAGAAACCAGGAGGGAAAAAATGTCAAATTATCTGAATGCCGAAGAACTGGAAGCATTGCGTCGTTGGCCCACCCCCGCCATTGCTAATGCCATTGAGCTATTTAACATTCGCCCGCGGAATGAAGGGTTCATGCTTCCGGAGATTAAAAGCGTCTTTCCCGATTTGGGGCCGATGATCGGCTATGCCGTTACAGCGGTTATATCCGCTGAATCCCCTGAGGGGCGGCGAGTTCCACCACCGGAATGGTGGAAAGAGATTCAAAAAATACCGGCGCCCAGGGTAGCGGTAATCCATGATATTGATCATCCGGTGGTAGGATCCTTCTGGGGAGAAGTAAACGCCAACATTCACAAGGCTTTAGGGTGCGTCGGCACGGTGACGGATGGCTCTGTTCGCGACCTGGATGAAGTAAAGGAAACGGGATTCCAGTTCTTCTCCAGTTGTATATCTGTTTCCCACGCCTACGTTCATTTGGTAGAGGTGGGAATTCCGGTTAAAGTTGGGGGACTGGTTGTGAAATCAGGAGACCTCATCCTGGGCGATAAGCACGGAGTGATCTCCATCCCCCTGGAGATCGCCAGAGACGTGCCCAGAGCTGCCCAGCTTGTAGAAGATTGGGAGCGGGTTGTCATCAATTTCTGCAAGTCCACAGAATTCAACGTGGAAGGGCTGAAAGAGCGTTTTATGTCCGCCCGTCCCAGCTGGCCGCCCCCAAAAAAGGCGTAAAGCGCAAGGCGTGAGGCGTAAGGCGCAAGGCCCAAGGCATAAGGCAAAAAGCCAAATGACCAAATGACCAAATGACTATTTTTACCCTGGCATTTTCAGGCGCTTCCCGACCAGGAGGAAAAGAGGCAACAGGGCCAGGAAGAGGAGGCCCAGAAGGGAGAAGCCGGAGGAGAAAGAGAACGATTCAGCCCAATACCCGAGACCTGAAGGAACGACACCTCCTCCGAGGAAAAAACCAAGGAGCAAGATCAGAGATACGGCCATGCTCCTCAAGGCCTCAGGGAAGGCGAGGGCAAGGATTGTAAAGCCTACAGGGAATAGACACGCTGCCGAAGCGGCCTGTAAAAATAATAGTACGGGGGTGGTCACCGGTCCCGTGAGAGATCCAAGAAGAAGGGTAAATACTCCGGTGGTTATTAGGAACAAAGTCATAGCCTGCCTTGGCCCGATCCGGTCTGTGATCGCCCCCGCAAAGAAAAGGATGATGATTCCGAAAATTCGTGAAAACCCGATTAAGGTGTTAGCCCAACCCCGGGCCATTCCGATTTCATTTACCAGAAAAAGGGGCATCATGGTATAAACTCCAATACTCGACCCAATGGAGACCATGAACATGGTGGTCATGATCCAGAACGAAGGACTCTGGATAATTTGTTGGATCGATCGGAAGCGAGGAGGTTCCCCTCTGTTTTTTCCTCCCTGGCCCCAAAGCAAATAGAGAACCCCCATTAAAATCGAAAAAATACCCAGCACGGCCAGGGCCCCGCGCCAGGAAAAGATTTTTAACAGGGCTTCGGACAGTAGGGGGGCGGTGATGAAACCTAAATTGGGGGCCAGTTCGTGGATGGCCATGGCTTTACCCCAGTGTTCCTTGCTGACCAGTTCCGTTAGCGTGGCGATTCCCGAAGGAAGATAAAACCCTGCAGAAAGGCCGACCAGCACAAGCCCGGCATGCATTTGATTTGCGGAAGCTGATTGGGATATTGCCAGCATGGCCCCGCCCACCATTATACTCGAAAGGATGATCGCCCGCCGGTGGTTCAACGCGGAGGAAACTAATCCCGATCCTAAAAGCCCCAGGCCATAACCCGCGGCGATAAAAAGAAATAGAGACCCGGCTTCTCCAAGCCCCAGGCCCAAATCTTTCTGAATCACTGGGAGGAGGGGGGCCAAAGCAACCCGGGCCACAAAGGTCAGATAAAAGATGCCGACGAGCAATAGAATAGGCGGCAGGGGAAAAGGGAAAGTTTTTTTATTCATAAAAGAGAAATCAACCGAACATTCTTGATGTCGGCCAGTCTTTGAACCGATTCAATGACAGTTACTGTGGTGTCTCAGAAATTAGTATAATATATCAAAACCGCTCCAGGAGCCAGGCGGAAGACCGCTGCGCTTTCCAAAATGAGGCGGTGGCTCCGCGTGCCCCGGCCATTAGGGGGTGGCCACTTTTTGGCCGAGGCCATAGGCTTCCTTTTGCGCAGTCAAATTCTTGGCGATCTCTCCTTTGGCTGAAGCCGAGGCCATCACCGCCCCTATCCATTGCAGCTTGGTAAAATCGCAGGTGGTCTTGAAGCTATGGACAATGGGGTCGGCTGTGGAGACATCCGGGTCGCCGCAAACCGTGATAAGACCAATCTTCTTCCCTTTCATCTTGGGGTAATAGAATTTATGCCAGCGCCACTCGGCGTCAAAAAAGGCGCACCAGCGGTCCAGGTAGGCTTTCATCTGGGCGGTCATGGACCAGAAGTAAACGGGCACGCTGTGAATGATGGCCCCCGCCTCCAGGATTTTGTTGTGAATTTCCAGCATATCGTCTTTGATGACACAAAGGCCGGTCTCGTTGCACTTTTCACAATTTAGACATCCGGAGATCTTCAGGTAGCAGAGGACAATTTTTTCTACCCCGGCTCCTGCATCCCTGGCTCCGGTCAGGGCTTTTTCCAGAAGTATGTCGCTGTTCCCACCGATGCGCGGACTTCCCAAAATTCCTAATACTTTCATTTTTCCCCCCCTATCAATGAATTAAATGGAGCACTAAAACTAAAATATTTTGGACGCAGGTGAGCGCAGATTGACAGGATTTTAATAATAGAAAATCTTTTTGCTGCAAAAATCTGCGCCCAAATGATTTAAATATTTTACACCAGCCGCGACACGCCCTCGGCAACCTTGGGATAGGCATCTAACAAAGCAAGGTCATGGCCCGGGAAGATCAGGTCAATGGATGAAGCTTTGGCCCGGATTTTATCGTAACTTTTCATCCAGGCGATCATGTCCGTGATGATCGCGCTGGGGATATCTGTGCGATAACTGGAGAATACATGGGCGGCATCAGAGCCAACTATAGCCTTTCCTTTAACAGTGTTCACCACAACGGTTTGAAGGCCAACCGTGTGCCCCGGGCAAAGAAGCAATTCGATTCCCGGCAAGATTTTTTTATCGCCCCGGATAAGCTGAAGCCGCTTCTTACCTTTTAACCTGGCCAGGTATCGATTGGCCACCGGGTCCGTAACGTGGAGGAATGGGGCCCTTTTGGCGGTTGGGTTTTTCATCCAGAAATTGAACTCCTTTTCCTGGAGAAAAATCGTTGCTTTGGGAAACAATTCAACCCCGCTAATGTGGTCAAAATGAATATGCGTGGCCGCCACGTATTTTACTTTTGTGGCGTCAATGTCAATCCTCTTCAGGGCATCTACTGGGTTGATGTAGTTAGTCAGATTGCGTTCCTGGGCCAGCTTAGGGGTGCAGCCACAGTCAACCACAATCGTTTCGTTCCCTCCCCGGATAGCAAAAATATAATAATTGATCTGGACGTTCTTATCTATATCCTGTAACCAGTTGACCATGGAAGCCGGCCGGGTGAGAGGCCCGGCGTACTTTAAGGCATAGATTTCATAGATCGGGATAGCCATACATTTTGCTCCTTTTTCATTTGTTAAAGCACAAGGCGTAACAGTTATTGAATAATATCCTTGTCCCTTGATTGTATAGGAAATTCTTTTTTTGTAACACTTTAGTTCTTTGAAGAAAGGTGTGTCGCCAGGGCCAAGGGATTCCAGG
>JASEHN010000282.1 GCA_030018715.1 Thermodesulfobacteriota bacterium
TCCCTTGGCCTTTACAACACACCTTTTTTCAAAGAGCTAAAGTGTTACTAAAAAATTAATAGGGGCTATGCACTTTACTCAACTGATAAACCGCCAACGTATTGAATTAATAAGATTTTGAGCTGTAAGTTTATCAGACTGGAATAGCTGAGAAAAGCTAAATATTTCATGGTGATAGCCAATTTTGGTTGAGCAAACTGCATACCCACTAAATTAATAACTAAAATTAACCATCCCGGAGGCCAAAAGCAGAACCAGGACTTCGTTCGTCTCATTGGCCGCGCCGAGTGTGTCCCCGGTGATGCCTCCGATTTTTTTCTCGAAGAACTTCTGGAAGAACAGGGTAAAAGCGCCGATAACCAGCCACAGGATCATCCCCCAGAAACGGTAAAATAAAAAGCTGAGCGCCAGGGATGTGGCTGTAGCCATAATCATTTCTCTTCTCCTCAGATTTTCCTTAAAAGGAAGACCCAGGCCGCCTTCCCGGCGGGCATAAGGAGCGCGGTAGGTTAATTGCACCATGGACCAGCGGCTGAGAATCAAGGCCAGCAATAACGCCCTGCCCACGGTGTTGTCGGGTAAGGAATTGAGGGCTAAAAATTTCATTCCCAGAATTAAAATTAAACCAACCACCCCAAAAGTCCCCACCCGATGATCTTTCATGATCATGAGTCTTTCTTCGGGTGTTTTTCCGGAGGCCAGTCCATCGCAGGTATCGCCCAGCCCGTCCAGGTGGAAAGCTCCGGTGAGGAGGGCAAGAAGCATGACGATCAGTCCATCCGCGAGGGTTCGGGGAAAAGCTATGGAAAAGGCGAAGTGGGCCGCCCAGAGAATCATTCCCAGAAAAAGTCCGATAACCGGGTAGAAAGCCATGGATCGGCCCAAGAGCTGGGGATTTATTTGCTGATCACTCTTCCGCCAGGGGAGGATGGTTAAAAATTGCCAGGCTAAAGAAAAACTGTTCATTCCTTTGCTTCCGCTACTCCGGCTTCAGAAAAAGTGGCCATTTCGTTCATCACTTTCAGGGCCGCTTCGATTATGGACATGGCCAGGGCCGCCCCGGTGCCTTCCCCCAGACGGAGGGATAAGTTTAAGATGGGTTTCTTTCCCATATGCTCCCACATGAACCGGTGGCCCACCTCAACCGACTGATGGGAAGCAAACAGATATCCTTTAATTTCAGGATTCAGCCCTACTGCCACCATCGCTCCCGCGGTGGAGATGAACCCATCGACAACCACAGGGATGCGGTGGAAGGCACAACCAATGATCAGACCGGCAATTCCGGCGATCTCGAACCCCCCTACCTTGGCCAGAACATCCAGCGGATCTTTGGGGTTGGGCTTGTTAAAGGAAATGGCCCTCTCGATGATCTGAATTTTCCGGGCCAGGACAACATCGTCAATCCCCGTCCCCCGGTGGGTGGCCTGATTTACCGGAAGGCCTGTGAGGGAAGTTAGGATAGCGCTGCTCGGGGTGGTGTTGCCGATGCCCATGTCGCCAGTGCCCACCAGGTCGGCGTTTTGTTTCTTGGCATGATCGGCCATTTCCAGGCCAACAGATAGAGCTTGCCAGGCCTGTTCCCTGGACATTGCCGGGCCGCCAAGGATGTTTCCCGTCCCCCGGCCCACCTTCCGGATCATCAGCCCTTCCACGGGTTCAAACTCATGATCCACGCCGATATCCACGATAACCACCTCTGCTCCCACGTGGCGGGCCAGAACGTTAATCCCTGCTCCCCCGCGGAGAAAGTTATAAACCATCTGGGGGGTAACCTCTCTGGGGTAGGCGCTGACGCCCTCGGAAACAACGCCGTGGTCGCCGGCAAAAACATAAATGATCTTTTTGTCAACCTTCGGATTCGGGTTTTCCACGATAGCCACGTACTGCTTGGCAATCTCTTCGAGTTCCCCCAGGCTGCCCTGGGGCTTGGTCAGCCTGTCCAGCTTGGCCTGAGCCTGGGAGAGAAAATTTTCTTCTAATGGGCGGATCCTTGATAATTTCTCTCGTAATTCTTCTTCCACGATTCCTTATGCCCCTTTCAATTTCTGAGGAATTCCACTAACCATGAAATAAATCTCATCCGCTCCCCGGGCAAATCTCTGCTGGATCAACCCACTAAGGTCGCGAAAAATTCTGGCTTGGGGGTTATCGGGAACGATGCCCATCCCCACCTCATTGCCAACGATGACCAGGGAACACTTCGCAGCCTGGCCGGCCTTAAGCAATCGATCCGCTTCCGCGAGGATATTTTCTTCATTCCACTCGGCCATCATGAGGTTGGAGATTAAGAGAGTAAGACAATCGAGAAGGATAAGGTTGAAACGATCGCCGTTTTTTATAATCGCCTCAGTCGCCCGCAACGGTTCTTCAATAGTCTGCCAGTCTCCGGGCCGGCTTTTTTTGTGCCGGAGAATCCTTTGCGCCATCTCTTCATCCAGGGGCTGGGCCGTGGCCAAGTAGGCTTTGGGCCCGGGGAATTTCAGGGCCAGTTCTTGCGCGAATTGACTTTTCCCGCTCCGCGCCCCGCCTGTGATAAAAATGATCTTCTTTTCCATCGTTATAAAAAACAAATCATTGTTCACCGCAGAGAGCGCGGAGAACGCTGAGAAGAATTTAAAAATATCCAAACCAATTTAGGGGTTTCCTATTTTGTATTTTATTTTTCGATTTTATTTTACCCTCTGTGGTCTCTGCGTTCTCTGCGGTGAAAAAATAAAAACCCCAACCTTCAAAGGAGAAGGTTGGGGTTGAATCGTGTGCGTACTCTGCCCGCCTTCCCCTCGGAAGGGTCGAGAATATAAATCACGTCGGGCAGGTTTCCTGGCTTACAGCTTCCTACTTGTCCGCCTGTCTTTATGGGGGACTCCCCACGCCTTCCCGGACTTTGTCCAGTGGCCTAAAAACAGGCCATGGGTCAGAGGTCATCGGTTATAGGAAAAAATTTCGCCTATAACCTGTTACCCATTACCTCGAACCTGCTTTTGTGTGGGTTTCGTTCCGATCACAGTTGCGGGGCAGCAGTGGATTTACACCACCTTCCCTTCCCGGCTTGTGTTTATGTCAAAAAGTTTCTTGTGTCCTCCTGAAAAAAGCTGTCAGAGATCAGCTTTCAGCTAAAATTTTTTCTGCTGAATGCTGATTGTTTCTTTACATCTTCCCACCCCATAAAAAGTTTGTCAATTCCTTTTTCATCTTGCCACCCCCCAGTTTATTCGCCCCCTAATTTATCGTGGCTCTGGCCCGGGGGCGCTGAGAGAAGGAAGAATCGGCCGGGATTAGACTTTCTCAAGATTCCCTTCTGGCCATCCGCAAAGGAAGGCAGCCAGGAGATCGGCAAGATAAATGGAAGGACTACCACCTTATTGTTCCGAGCAAAGCCCTGCACCGCATGGTGTACAGGGCGAAGCGCCCCTGGGCCAGAATCTTTGCCCTAACTAAAAACTGGGGGGGGTCAAGAGCCAGAGGCTCTTGACATTACATGGATTTTGGGGTAAATTTTCACCGATTCCGACCGACAGGAATCGGCCTGTTCGAGGACTGTTCAGCATAAAGATGGGGTTGATCACAAAAATCAAAGCCTTAGGTCGATTAAAGCAATGGATTTAATCGAGAGGGCGGAGCTTTATCTTAATTTTTTTGGTCTCTTTTGTTCCCTTGGTTCGTATGTTTGATTTTTAACCAAACAGACCAGATAGAAGAAAGGTGAGAATGTTTGATTGCAAGACCCCCAATCACAGTACTTTTTGATCTTCGCCCCCTAATCTCTGATTCCCGGTTCGTGATCTCCGACCTCTGAACAGGACGCCGTGAACGTTTGTAATGACCCTATGATCCATTCGGACCCTTTGACATGAGTCAAGAGCAGACTTGACCCCATTTTACTATTGACCCATTGACGTAATGCCCTATTTTTTTATTTAAGTATTTGCTATGAGCCTTGAGCTATATTGCTTCCCTTCTTTTTCGCGCTGCTCCATGCGCCCTGCGCCCTGCCATCTATGATTGCCCATTGCCTTTTACCTTGCACCTTGGTTTTTATTATCACCCATAGCCTATTGTTCATATATCGGAATTATCGGAGCTACGTCCCCTCTTTCGTCCCTTAGAACCCATGTCTCCTGGGTATAGACGGTTCTTAGGACTGAAAATTGACATTTTCTCTGAATATGCTAATTTAATGTTATAGGAGGATGGATCAATGAAAAGCGTTACTCTTGATACGATTTACAAAAAAGTTGTTAATTTACAGCGGGATGTAACTCAGATCAAAAAAAGTCTTTTGGAAGAACCTGAGTTGCGCGATGATTTTATTTTACGCATCCGAGATATTGATCTCGACAAGTCAATTATCGTTGAAGACTTCGGTAAAAGGTACGGCTTAAAATAGTGTATAGACTTGCCATTAAAGAAAAACTCGACAAGAAATTCAAGAAGCTCCAGAAAAAAGACAAGGAGATACTTCAACTCATTGAAAGAAAGGTACAAGATATTCTTGAAGATCCCTATCAATTTAAGCCCTTAAGAAAACCATTACAAAATAAGCGTAGGGTACATATAGGTGGCCCTTTTATATTGATATATGAGATCAATGAGGAAGAGAAGAGGATAACACTATTTGATTTTGATCATCATGATAATGTCTATAAGACATAATCTGTGTACTCTTTTTTGGCTCTTGGCGCCCCAAACAAACCAAAGAAACTAAAAAAAACAGATAAACGAAACAGACCAAATAAATCAGAGAGAAGAGATAGTCAAATGTCAGGGGACAACTTCATTGCCTTTGTCATTTCGAGGTGAGGGATCAAGAGAAACTATGGCGAAAAATGTCGGCTCCGTAAAGGCTGCG
>JASEHN010000283.1 GCA_030018715.1 Thermodesulfobacteriota bacterium
CCAAGTTCCCAAAAAATTAGGACACCTCCCCCGGGGGGTGAGTTTTGCACCAAAGAGAGGAGGGCTATTATGAACAGGGGAATCATGAAAGTTGGCGTTCTAATGTTACCATTATTGCTTATTTTCACCTGGGGCCAGGCCCATGCCCAAGCCAAGCCGGTGGGCCCATCCATCACTCTGAAAATCTCCCATCAATGGCCGGCGGGAACAATTGACAAAGGTGATTTCCGGGATCGCTTGTGTCGCCTTTTGGCCAAAAAGGTTGAGGAGAGGACCGGCGGGTCTCTGAAATTTGAGATCTATCCAGCCTCAGCCCTTTTCAAGCCAGTCCCCCAATATGACGCCCTGCTCAAAGGGGCCCTGGACATGTCGGTCTATCCCCTGGATTATGCCGCCGGGAAAATTCCTCAACTGTCCATAACGCTTATGCCCTGCGTGGTCAAAGACCATTACCAGGCCATGCGCTGGAAAGATGCGCCCATCGGTAAAGAAATCGAGAAGCTCTGCGAGGATAACGGCATGAAGATCCTCACCTGGGCCTGGTGCGGGGGCGGCCTGGCCGGCAAGACGAAACCCCTCATTCGGCCGGAAGATTTGAAGGGCATCAAGATCCGGGCCGCCGGCAAAATGTTTGAGAAGATGCTCCACGAAGGCGCTGGAGCAGGCATTTCCAGCATGCCTTCCACAGAGATCTATTTTGCCCTGCAGACCGGCGTGCTGGATGCCTGCATGACCTCCTCATCTTCCTTCGAATCTTTCCGCCTTTATGAGCAGGTGAAATACTACACCTCTCCCCGGATTACCACCACCTGGTATATGTTCGAGCCGTTAGTGATCAGCATGATAACCTGGAAAAAACTTTCTCCGGAGCAGCAGAAGATCATGATGGAAGTCGGCAAGGAATTGGAAAAATTTGCCCTGGAGGAAGCAGTGAAAGACGATACCGAGGTCACCGACCTGTTTAAGGCCAAAGGGGTCATCGTTCATGACATGACCCTTGAGGAATTGAAGCTCTGGACCGAGGTGGCCAAAAAGACGGCCTGGAAGGAGTACACTGAGAAAGTCAAGGGCGGAAAAGAACTTTTAGATATGGCTCTGGCAGTTAAATAGCTCAAATTTTCCTGCTGAGCGAAACTGCCAATAAGCAACCCTAAAGAGGTGCGGCGCCAAAGGACCCCGTCGCACCTGTTTGCACTTAGGATTTTTAAGCGACAGCGAGGTAAAAGTAGCCATGAAAAGGTTTTTTTCGGGACTGGCGCGGAGGGTCGAGGGTTTTAATCAATTTCTCTATACCTTAAGCAGCCTGGCCATTGTTCTTTCGGCCTTTGTTCTTACTTATGAAGTAATCGTGAGATACGTCTTGAGAATCCCGACCATATGGGAGATTGAGTTCTCGGTCTATCTGACCATTATGGCCACTTTCCTGGGAGCGGCCTACGGGCTCAAAGACGGCGCGCACATCAACATCGACTTGATCACCCGCCTGCTCCCCCCGGGGTTCAACGTTAGACTCTCCCAGGTCACCTCTGTCCTTTCTTTTGTTTTTTGCGTCCTGATCGCCTGGAAAGGGTGGGAAATGTGGTGGGAAGCTTTCTCCAAAGGGTGGAAGTCGGAATCTTTATGGGGCCCTCCCTTGGCCTTCCCCTATTTTTTCTTGCCCCTGGGCATGACCCTTTTATCTTTTCAGTATCTCTTCAAAATCGGATGGTTCAAAGATATAAAAGAATCCCCCAAAAAATAACTCCTTTACTGGCAGGCCGGAACTTCATAGCGCTGAGTGGGAGAGCCCTTATAATCTGAACCGAAGGGAAAAAAACTCCATGGACCCGAATATATTAGGAATTGTCGTTGGTTTGGTTACCCTCCTTTTTCTGCTGAGCGGCATGCCCATTGCCTTCGCTCTTGGTTTCCCATCGGTTATTTTCATTCTTCTCTTTATGGACCGTATGCAGTTCGACCTCATGGCCCATATCGTGTACGAAGGGATTAACGACTTCGGCCTGTTGGCCATTCCCCTTTTCATCCTCATGGGAGCCATCATCGCCGCCACCAAAAGCGGCGCTGACCTTTACGAAGGCCTGCACAAATGGCTTCACCGTCTGCCCGGAGGACTGGCTGTCAGCAACATCTTTTCTTGCGCCATCTTTGCCGCCCTCTGCGGCTCCAGCCCGGCCACGGCCGCGGCCATTGGCTCCATGGGCATCCCGGAGATGCGCAAACGGGGATATCCG
This sequence comes from Thermodesulfobacteriota bacterium, assembly GCA_030018715.1. GTDB lineage: Bacteria > Desulfobacterota > SM23-61 > SM23-61 > SM23-61 > JAHJQK01. The sequence goes on from JASEHN010000283.1 coordinate 2,232, forward strand.
GATTCTTTGGCCACGGGATGCATCGTAGCCGGAGGAACCCTGGGAATTCTCATTCCTCCCAGCGTGACCATGATCGTTTACGGCATAGCCACCCAGACTTCGATAGGCAAGCTGTTCATCGCCGGAATCATTCCGGGAATTATGCTTACTCTCCTCATGTCCATCTGGGTGGTCATTTATTCCCAGTGGGCCCGCTGGAGCAAAGGCAGGGAAACAGGCAATCCCGCCTTAACTGCCAGCGCGGATTTTTTTGCCACGGTCACATACACCTGGAAGGAAAAATTTTCAGCCCTCTCCCGGGTGGCGCCGTTCATCTTGCTTATCATGATCATCATGGGCAGCCTCTACGGCGGATGGGCCACCCCCAGCGAGGCAGCGGGCGTGGGCTCTGTAGCCGCTTTTTTAATGGTCATGGTCATCTACCGCCTCCGTTTAAAGGATTATAAAAATATTTTGCATTTGACCATAAAAGAGAGCACCATGATCATGCTGATCATCGCGACTGCTTTCCTCTTCGGAGCTGTCCTGACTAAGCTATACATCACCCAGGCCATCATCAATTACATGGTTGGCTTCGGCTTTTCCAAATGGGTGCTTATGTTCCTGATCAATGTCTTCCTCCTGATCCTGGGGTGCTTTTTGCCACCGGTGGCCATCATCCTGATTTTGGCCCCTATTTTGCATCCAGTATTAATGAAGTACGGTTTCGACCCTATCTGGTTCGGGGTAATCATGACCATCAACATGGAAGTGGGGTTAATCACTCCTCCTGTAGGTCTGAATCTTTATATTGTGCAGGGAATTGCTCCTGACGTTCCACTCTCCAGGGTGCTCATGGGCTCCATTCCTTTTGTGCTAATTCTCCTCCTGGGGATCGTCATCTGCTCCATATGGCCGGAGCTGACCCTGTGGTTGCCGAACAAGATGATTACCCGCTGAACGAAACCGGAGATTGATTATAATAATGAGGGAGGAATTTTAGGGGAGATCAGGTATGGAAAAAACCGAAATTAAAGTCCCCATGGTGGGCAAAGTGATCGAACTGAAAGTCAAAGTCGGCGATCCTGTCCGTAAAAAAGACGTCATTGCCGTCATGGAAAGCATGAAAATGAAGATCCCGATCTACTCCATCGTTGAAGGGGTTGTCCGGGAGCTTAATGCCCAGGTCGGCCAGGTCCTTAATAAAGGGCACATCCTGGCCGTGATCAGTTAATATTATTATGGAAAAAATCATATCTGCCCTTGAGATAGCTGGTTTTACCTATGCTGTGACCCTCGCCGCTTCCATGCTCATGGGGGTGATCATCCTCCTTCTGAGGAAGATCACCTCCAGCCGCGAATAAATAAGGAGCGCCAGCATGAACATATGGGACTTCTTCCCGGGGCTTTCTTCCTTTGCCCTGATGGAAACCGGACAAATCCTGATCCGCATCTTTCTCATTCTCCTGGGTTTCTTCCTGGTTTATCTGGGGTTCAAAGAGAAGCTCGATCCCCTGCTCATGGTGCCCATGGGCTTCATGATGGCCGTGGTCAATGCCGGCATACTGATCATGACCAAAGGAGAACTCGGCACCCTTTTTATCGATCCTTTAGTCAGCGAGCCGGCCAAACTCCTTGAGGCCCTGCAGATTTATTTTCTCCAGCCGATTTATACTTTCACCTTTGCCAACGGCCTGATCGCCTGCTTGGTTTTTTTAGGGATCGGGTCCATCACTGACCTGGATTTTTTCATAGCCCGCCCTTTTCTTAGCCTTTTTCTCGCGGTCTTTGCCGAGTTGGGAACGATCCTGACCTTTCCTCTGGCGGTTGCTCTGGGATTTGACTTCAAAGAGGCGGCCGCGATTGCCATTGTGGGGGGAGCGGACGGCCCCATGGTTCTCTTCACCTCTCTGATCCTGGCCAAGCACCTTTTCGTGCCCATTTCAGTTGTGGCCTATGTCTATCTGGGAATCTGCTATGCCGTCTTTCCCTATTTAGCTAAACTTTTAATCCCCAAAAGGCTGCGGGCCATTGCCATGGATCCCATGGAGATTCGCCCGGTCACCTCCACAGAAAAATTTTTCTTTGCCGTTGTGGCGGGAGTGACTTTGTGCCTGCTCTTCCCGGTGGCTGCGCCTCTTTTTACCTGCTTCTTTTTGGGCGTGGCCGTGAAAGAAGCCAATATCGGGCGGTTCCGGGAATTTTTGGACATCCTTCTTTCGGGTTCGACTCTCTTCTTGGGGATTACCCTGGGGGCTCTTTTGAGCGTAACCACCGTGATGGATCCCAAGGTTCTTTTGATCATGATCTTGGGAATGGTTGCCCTCCTCCTTTCGGGAATTGGAGGAATAATCGGAGGTTTGATCGTCTGCAAGTGGTCAGGGGGAAAGATCAACCCTCTGATCGGCATTGCCGCCGTCTCCTGCGTTCCCACCACCGCCAAAGTGGCCCAGAAATGCGCCATGGAAGAAGATGAAACGATCATGATCCTGCCCCATGCCATGGGCCCCTGCGTGGCCGGGGTGATCACCACGGCAATTATCTGCGCCATTTACGTGACTATCATGCAACTTAAGTGATGATCTCGTAAAAAGTCAAAATTTGGATGGCAAAGTAAAAAGCTCCATATG
>JASEHN010000284.1 GCA_030018715.1 Thermodesulfobacteriota bacterium
CATGGATTCCCTCTGACCTTACACCCCACCTCTTTTCAAAGGGCTAAAGTGTTACAATTTTTTTAGTTATTAAATTAGCCACAGAGAACCATGTTTATTTTTTCCGGCGGTCGATTACTTTGGGAGCCTTTCCTTCTGGTGGCTGTAAACTCTCGGGAGCCACCAGCTTGACTTTGGCGCTAACCCCGATGATTTCCCGGATCTTACGTTCAATCTTTGCTGAAATATTCTGTAGAATTTTTATTTCGTCCGAAAAAACCCCTTCGTTGACTTCGACTTTCACTTCCAGGATGTCCACTCCATCAAACCTGTCGGCGATAATCTGGTAGCGCGGCTCCACCCCCTCTACTTCCAGAAGGATGGATTCAATCTGGGAGGGGAAAACATTTACTCCTTTAATTATAAGAATATCGTCGCTTCGCCCTAACACTTTCTTTATGCGCACCAGCGTTCGGCCGCACGGGCAAGGGGAATAATCCAGGGAAGTAATGTCCCGGGTCCGGTAACGAACCAGGGGGAAAGCTTCTTTACTCAAAGTGGTCAGGACCAATTCTCCTTCCGCTCCGGGGGAGAGCACCTTGAGTGTCAAGGGATCGATGATCTCCGGGATAAAATGATCTTCATAGAGGTGCAGCCCGTTCTTAGCCTCGCACTCAGCGGCCACTCCCGGGCCCATAACTTCGCTTACGCCGTAGTTATCAGTGGCGCTTATGAACAGACGCTCTTCGATCTCCTTGCGCATAGGTTCCGGGCAAGGCTCTCCTCCGAAAAGGCCGAGTCTTAAGGATAAGGTTTTGGGGTCGATTCCTTCGGTTCCCATGTAGCGGGAGAGGAGCAGGGCATAAGAGGGAGTGCTCACCAGGGCCGTAGTCTTGTAATCCTGCATGATCAAAACCTGATTATGGGTGTTGCCAGTGGACATGGGGATCACCGAAGCCCCGATAAGCTCCGCTCCATGGTGCAGGCCGAAAGCTCCGGTGAATAGTCCGTACTTGAAGGTAATCTGGACTACATCGTCTTTGGTTACCCCTCCGGCGGTTAGAACTCTGGCCGTTAGCTGGCTCCAATGATGCAGGTCATTTCTGGTATAGCCAGTAACCGTGGGTTTTCCCGTGACTCCCGAGGAAGAGTGAATGCGCACTACCTCCCGCAAAGGAAGGGCGAACATGCCGTATGGGTAACTCTGGCGCAGGTCTTCCTTGGCGGTGAGAGGAAATTGACTTAGGTTTTTGATGGATTGGATTTCCTCCGGGAAGATCTTTAAGAGATCAAACCGTTTTTTATAGAAGGAGACGTTGCGGAAGACCCGGTTTAAGGTGGATTGCAAGCGCTCTAACTGCAGCTGCTCCATCTCCTCCCGTTCCATGCATTCATACTTGCGGTCCCAGATCATATCTTCCCCCCCTTCACTCCCATACCTCCCGGTATTCTTTGCCCAGATAAGCCCGTTGCACCTCTTTGTTGTTCAACAGATCGTGCGTTTCGCCTTCGAGGATGATCCGGCCAGTCTCGATGACATAACCCCGGTCGGCAACTTTCAAAGCGGCGTTGGCATTTTGTTCCACCAAAAGGATAGTTGTGGCCCGGGCTCGCAAGGCTTGGATGGTTTTGAAAATGTCGGTCACAATCTTGGGAGCCAGGCCCATCGATGGTTCATCCAAAAGAAGAAGTTTGGGCCGGGCCATCAGGGTTCGTCCGATAGCTACCATCTGCTGCTCTCCTCCGGAGAGAGTTCCGGCGCGTTGTTTCGCCCTTTCTTTCAATATGGGAAAGAGATCGAAGATGGAATCCAGATCCTGCAGCACATCTTTTTTCCCTGCTCCTTTGAACCGGACATAAGCGCCGAGGATAAGATTGTCCATCACGGTGAGCGGGGCAAAAATTTGCCGGCCTTCGGGAACCTGGCCCACTCCCAGGCGCAGAATATGTTCGGCTGGTAAGCCGGTGATATTCTGACCGCTGAATAATAACCTGCCTTTTGCCGGAGGGTGGATTCCGGAAATGATTTTCAACAGGGTCGTCTTTCCTGCCCCGTTTGCCCCTAAAAGGGTGACGATCTCTCCGGGACTGACGTGGATGGACACATTCCGCAAGGCCTGGATGGCCCCGTAGAAGGCGCTGATGCTCTCTACCCTAAGCATTCCCCGTCTCCTCGCCAAGATAGGCGGCAATGACTTCAGGGTTCCGCTGAACCTCCCGGGGTGAACCTTCAGCGATCTTTTTTCCGTAATTGAGGACGAGTACCTCATCCGAAATTTCCATGACCAGGCTCATATCGTGTTCCACGAGCATTATGGTAATCCCCCGGTCGCGAATGCGCAGGATTGTTTCGGAGAGTTTGACGGTCTCGCGCGTGTTCAATCCGGCAGCCGGCTCATCGAGCAGAAGAAGCTTGGGCTGGGTGGCCAGGGCGCGGGCAATTTCCAATAATTTCTGCTCCCCCAGGGGAAGAGCGGAGGCGCTAAGCATTGCTCGATCCTCCAGTCCCATGAAGCGGAGTTCTTGCAGGGCATTTTCCCTAATCTCTTTCTCCTCCCTGCGCATCCTGGGAAGACGAAGACCTGCGCTTAAAATACCCGAAGCAGTCTGTCTGTGTCTGCCCAACATGACATTTTCCAGGACGGTCATGTTGCCGAAAAGCTCTAAATGCTGAAAGGTGCGGGATATCCCCAAACAGGCAATGACATGTGGTTTTAGACCGTTCAATGATCTTCCGGCGAACTCCAGTATTCCCCCTGTAGGTGGAATAACCCCCGTAATCATGTTAAAAAGGGTGGTCTTCCCTGCCCCGTTCGGACCGATCACGGATTTCACTTTTCCTTCGGGCACAATAAAATCCAAAAAATCGATGGCCCGCAAACCGCCGAAAAATTTATGTAGCCCCTTACCTTTGAGAATTCCTCCGTCCATGGATCCTCGAATTTAACTTTTTTTCCCACCGAAGAGGCTGCGCACCCCCTGTAAAACCCCCTGCGGCATGAAGAGGAGGACGACCATCAGAATGGCCCCGTAAGCCAGCACTTCGAAATCTTCCAGCCCCCTAAGGTATTCCGGCAACAGAGTAAGAATCATGGCTCCCAGGAGGGCGCCCCAAATCGTCTCCGCCCCTCCCACAACCACCATCATTAAAAGCAAAATAGAGAACATCAAGCTGAACGAGCTCGGGCTGATGAAAGTGACAAAATGAGCATACAGACTGCCAGCCATCGAAGCGTAAACAGCGCTTAAGACGAAAACCTGCACTTTATACCAGGAGGCATCCACCCCCATGGCGTTGGCGGCAATTTCACTCCCGTGAACGGCCCGCAGGGCCCGCCCCACCCGGGAGTTGATTAAGTTCAGGGAGAAAAGGAGCAAAATAATGACAAACCCCCAGACGAGGTAAAGGTATGTTGTTCCTTCCAGGAGGTGTCCGAAGAAAGTGAGGGTAGGAATGCCCGAGAGCCCGGAAGGCCCGCCGGTTAAAGGAGAAAGTTCGTTGAAGAAGATAAACAGGATTTCCCCAAAACCCAGGGTGGCCACGGCCATATAGTGGCCTTTGAGTCTGAGGGTGGGTTTACCGACCAGGAAAGCAATGACGGCTGAGAGGAAAATGCCGGCAAAAAAGGCCAAAATGGGATGGAAGGAATATTTCGTGGTCAGGATTCCGGAGGAATAGGCGCCGATCCCAAAGAATCCGGCATGTCCGAGGGAAATCTGCCCGGCATAACCCATGAGCAGACTCAGCCCCATGGTGACGATACTGTTGATGCCCATAAATACAAGGATGCTGATGAAGTATTGGTTGCCGCCGACGACCCACGGGAAAACGCCGATGGCAATGACGATCATCAGAAGGGGATAAAAATCTTTTTTGCTCATCTTAGCCTTTTCAGTATTTCTTCAATTGGCTCTCTTCGGCGCTTCCCAGGATCCCGCTCGGCTTCAACCATAGAATCACCAGAAGGACCAGGAGGGCGATGGCATCCTTGTATCCGGATGAAATTAGACCAGCGCCCATGGATTCCATGATGCCAATGATAAAACCGGCAATGACAGCTCCGACTCCATTTCCCAAGCCTCCAAGAACTGCCGCAGCAAATCCTTTTATGGCCAGGAGGGGACCCCGGTCGTATTCCATTAGGGTTATGGGGGTGATGATGGCTCCAGCAACTGCTCCAATAGCTGCGCTCAAACCGAAAGAAAGCAGGACCATTTTACGCACGTTGATGCCCACGAGCCTGGCCGCCACCGGGTTGAAAGAGCAGGCGGTCATGGCTTTTCCGGTCAGGGTGCGGTTAAAAAAAATGCCAATCCCGCATACGGCAAGGGCGGTAATCCCCAGAATCCAGAATATCTGGGGTTGGAGGGTGGCTCCCAGGAATTTAACAGATTGACCGCCGCTGAAGGTGGGTAAACCATAGGGATCTTTGCCCCAGATGAACATGGCTATACCCCGGAATAGAATGGAACCAGCCAGAGTAATCATGATCAGGGTGATCATTGAGGCATTTTTTAATGGATTTATGGCCGACCGTTCGAAAATGGCGCCCAGGGCCATGACCACAGTCACGGTTAACAGAAAGGCAATCAGCAGGGGAATTTTTAAGGCGGCCGTTAAGAAGACCATAATCAGGCCTCCCAGCATGACAAACTCTCCCTGGGCCAGGTTGATGATCCCGGTGGCTTTGTAGATCATCGTGAACCCCAGGGCAACCAGGGCATAGATGCTCCCCAGGGTTAGACCGGAAAAAAGAAATTGGATCAGCTGACTGGACAAACGCATTTTTTAACCCGCTTTTGCTGATGGCTTCGTAAAAAGTCCATCTGTCCGCCTAAGGCGGATTGCGCTTCACCTT
>JASEHN010000285.1 GCA_030018715.1 Thermodesulfobacteriota bacterium
ATGTTTAAAAAAACCTTCTCCATGGGAAAACTAATGAGTTTGGCCGCTGCCTCGATAATGCGCGTGTTGGCCTGATGGGGAATCATGATGTCGATGTCCTGGCTTTTGAGGCTGTTATACTTCAAGGCTTCCTGGGAAACGTCAGCCAGAGCCCGCACGGCCACTTTAAAAAGCTGATTTCCGGCCATCTTGATGTAATGCATGCCCTTGTCCACGGTCTCGTGCGAAGACGGATTCGCCGACCCCCCTCCGGGCATGTAGAGGAGTTCCCAAAGCGACCCGTCAGAGTGCAGATGGGTGGAAAGAATTCCCCGTTCCCCTTCTTCCCCCGCGAGAATAATCGCCCCCGCTCCATCCCCGAAAAGGACACAGGTTCCCCGGTCGGTCCAGTCGGTCACTTTGGACATGATCTCCGCGCCCAGGACCATGACCTTTCGGCTCGGATCTTCTTTGATAAATTTATCTGCCAGGGAAAGGGCGTGGATAAAGCTCGTGCACCCGGCTGAGACGTCGAAGGCCGCGGCTTTCTTGGCTCCGATCTTGGCTTGAATGAAGCACCCCGTGCAGGGGAAGAACATGTCCGGGCTGTTTGTTCCAGTGATGATGAAGTCCAGGTCTTCCGGCGCAAGACCGGCCATCTCCAGAGCCTTAAGGGCTGCCTGAGTTCCCAGGTCCGATGTGGAGATGTTTTTTTCCACAATCCGGCGCTCCCTGATCCCGGAACGGGAGATAATCCATTCATCGGAGGTCTCCACCATCTTCTCCAAATCATAGTTAGTCAAAACCTTTGGAGGAGCGTAAGAACCTGTGGCAATTATCCGCGACCTGATCATGTCTTCTTTCCTTCGCTAGGCAACCCTTTTCCTCCGTCAGGCAAGAATAGAGTAATCGGCATGCAGAACGATTCTTTCAGTTAATAATTTTTTCTTTGATCTGCTCCCAGACTTTGGCCAGGTTCTTACCGCCCAGCCGCTGGAGGTCTTGATTCTCTTCCAGGTTGCGAACCAGGAGCTTAGGAAGGCCGATCTGGGCAAAATCGTGGGCCAGGCGAATTGCGTTCTTTGTAGCTTTGGCGGAAGAACGCCCATGGCCAATGATGACCACTCCGTCCACTCCCAGGAGGGGAGCGCCGCCGTATTCAGAATAATCCATTTTTTTCTTGACGTCGTTTATGGCATGGCGGGCAAAAAAATAGCCGATTTTAGCTCGAAGGCTGGCCTGCATCTCTTGCCGGATCATAGCCCCGATGGCCTCGGCCAGGCCCTCGCAGATCTTTAAAGCAGCATTGCCCACAAACCCGTCACAAATAACCACATCAGCTCGACCACTGAAAATATCCCGTCCCTCTACCGGACCGATATACCCGATCGAGCTCTTCCTCAGGATGGCGTTGGTCTCCCGGATCAACTCATTACCCTTGGATTCTTCTTCGCCATTGCTCAGCAAACCCACCGCGGGCCGCTCTTGCTTAAGGATATATTTGGCGTAGGCCTCACCCATGATGGCAAACTGAACCAGATGAAAGGATTTGCAGTCCACATTCGCCCCGGCATCCAGTAAAAGGGTCCAACCCTTTAAGGTAGGGAAGATCGTCCCAATGGCCGGCCGGTCCACGCCGGGTAATTTATCCAATACGAAGACCGCCGTGGCTAAAACAGCTCCGGAATTTCCGGCGCTTACCACGGCCGAAACTTCCCCCTTCTTAAGCAGGTCGAAGGCCACTTTAATGGAAGAGTCTTTCTTTTTGCGGATGGGAGTCAGGGGAGATTCATCCATACCCACTACTTCCGAAGCGTGGACAAAAGTCAGGGGAAGCGAATCGCTCCCCGGGTATTTAGCCGCTTCCCGGCGGATGGTCTTCTCCTCCCCGACCAGCGCTATGGGTATCCCGTGCTCACGAGCCGCAAGTACGGCCCCTTCCACGATGCTTTGGGGGGCAAAGTCTCCGCCCATGGCATCTACAGCAATTTTCATTGGCTATCTTTCCCTTCAGGCCCTTCAGGTTTCTTCCACTTCAATGACCGTCCGCCCCTTATAACTGCCGCAATGGGGGCAGACCCGGTGGGGGGCTTTGGGTTCTCCACACTGCTGACAGGTGGAAAATTGCGGGGTAGCAAGGCGATCATGGGTTCGCCGCTTATCTCTTCTTGTTTGGGAATGTCTTCGTTTGGGGTTGGGCATTAAAAATCACCTCATGGTTATTGAACCCGGAAGCTCTTTAAGGGCTCGAGCCGGGGGTCAACTAATTCACCTGAACACTGGCAACCTTCCTGGTTGAGATTATTTCCACACTTAGGGCATAATCCCCGGCATTCTTCCCCACATATAGCCTTGGGAGGAAGGGTTAACAAAATCTGATCCTGCACCAGGGGAGCGACATTTATTTCTCCCCCTTGATAAAAATCTGTCTCCAGATCTTCTCGACTCAGCTCGACTTCCTCCGGCAGGGGAAAATCAGGCTTCGGTTTTAAACTGGTGGTAAATTCCGACGTCAGAGTCCTTAGAAACGGTTCAAGGCACCGGGCGCAAATCCATTCTACCCTTACTTCTATCCGGCTGCGGAGCAGTATAACCCTGCCGGACCGAGAAAGCTTTAAATGAATCTTGATCGGTCCCGTGAAATGAAATGGTCTCTTGGTCTCCCCGGCCAGGCGCTCTTCCATCCAGTTTTCATCCTGGATAAAGTTTTCCTCTCGACCTTCTCCGCTGATGTCCTCAACGCGAAATTTCAAGGTTCTTTTCAAAAGCCGAAAACAAATTTTAAAGTTTTAATATATAATGAATTGTTTCTTTGTCAAGAAGAAATCTTTTCCTCACCCTTGTTTTACCTCCTTATTCATGTTAATTGAATAGAATGTTTTGCCTTTTTATAAGCTGTGGGGGTCGGGAGGTGGACTTTGGAAATCAAAGAATTCCAGAATTTGATCCGGGAACTTTACATAGCCCGCGATGCTAAACGGGGTGCGGATAAAACTTTCCTCTGGTTTCTGGAAGAGGTCGGGGAACTCACCCGGGCTTACCGGCGGGGAGAAAAGGAAAACCTGGGCAAAGAAATGGCTGACGTCTTTGCCTGGCTGGCCTCGATGGCCAACCTCCTTAGCGTGGACCTGGAGTCCGAGGTCCTGAAAAAATACCCAAAGGTATGCCCAATCTGTTCATCTTCCCCCTGCACCTGTCCTTTTCGCTGACTTTTTCTTGCCCCCTTCACTTTTTGAGCCACCACTTTGGTCGTGGCCAAGTCGGAAGGAAGATGAGCGCTGGCAGCATCGGCTGGGAGAAAACGGTTTCTAAACCCACTACTTTTATTCCCCAGATTGGGGCGGGGCAGGATGTTGATAAATAATTGAACAATCCTAAAAACCTATTTTCGAAATAATATTGCTCCTCCCCGCCCGATCCCATGAAAGAATCAGCGCCTCATGATGCCGAGCGAATCTACCTTTCGACTTGGCCAGAGCACTGCCTTAAATAAATAGATTGCTGATCAAAGTGAAGGGAGGCCAGGCTGACTTTTTCCCTTGACAAAAATCTATTGACAAAGGATATTAATAAGGCATTTTTTAAAATGTGAGGGAATGCTGCCGAAACTATGAAAGATTTTTCCAAAATTGCTTTGATTTTCCCCGGCCAGGGGTCCCAATATTACGGGATGGGAGGAGATCTTTATGAAAATTTCCCCGCTTCCCGTACGGTCTTCGACCGGGCCAATAAAATTCTGGGATATAACCTCTGCCACCTTTGTTTTGATAAGGATGAGAAACGATCCCTGGAAAAGTTCAAAACATGGCTGGAAAACGTCGGTGATCGGCTGCATCTGGAATTCATCGGCCGCCTGGGAACAAGGATTCTCGACCAGACCCGGTACTCCCAGCCGGCCATTTTCACCGCTTCGGTTGCTTGTTACGAAGCCTTTCGGGAACTGCTGAAAGAAAGGGGGCTGGCCTTGGATTTCTATGTCACGGCCGGCCACAGCCTGGGAGAATATGCCGCCCTTTACGCTGCCGGGGCCATAGATCTCGAAACCGGCGTACGGCTGGTCAAAGCCCGGGGGGAGTTCATGCAAAGCTGCGGCGAAGAGATCGGCAATGCCGGCCTTCTTTCCATCCTGAGCCGGGAAAAGATCGGCGACATCGAAGTCATCTGTAAATCGTCAAAAACCTACACTGCCCTGTATAACACGGACTTTCAGATCGTGGTCGGCGGGTACGATGAAAATTTGAAGAACGCCAAAAGAGTAGCCGAGCAGATGGGGCTGAAAGCCATTCCCTTAAAGGTTAGCGGCCCATTCCACACCTACCTCATGAAACCAGCCGCGGAAAAAATGGAAACTTTCATAAAAAAGATGGATCTTCGCCTGGCCAGACGACCCATTATTGCCAACACCTCCGCCCAGGGGATCGTTGATCCCCGGCATATCACCGAAGAGCTGGTAAATCAGATTCACAATCCGATTTTATGGAAATCCTGCGTGGATAAAATGATCGCCAGCGGGGTGGAACTTTTCATCGAGATTGGCCCTGGAAAAGTGCTCACCGGCATGATCAGCAAAATCAATCCGAACGTCAAATTCCTCAACATGGAAGATAAAGCCTCCATGGGGAAAGCCATCCAGGAGCTGGAAACTTACTTGTCGTAGTTCATTCTCCCCCGAGGCTAAAATAATAGAGAACCGGGAAAGGGAATAAGGTCAGAATCCCCGCTCCGGTGGCCATAACAAAGCCCATTGAATCTGTTAGAAGCCTGTGGCAATTTATATTTCCATTTCCAACGTCCAAGTTCCCAAAAAATTAGGACACCTCCCCCGGGGGGTGAGTTTTGCACCAAAG
>JASEHN010000286.1 GCA_030018715.1 Thermodesulfobacteriota bacterium
GAGCTAACCGCCCAATGCTTATTGGGCTTTTAAGAAAAACTCTTTAGCCGCAGTAGCGCCGGATCCCTTAGGCACTTCGAAACCCTGCTCCCGCAAAGCCTGTTCCAGGGCTGTGAGGAAGTAGAGAACGTTTGTTTCGTTTGAGGAATATCCCATCAAACCTACGCGCCAGATTTTCCCTTTCAGAGTTCCCAGCCCCCCGCCAATCTCCATGTTGTACTCCTCCAAAAGCTTTTTGCGCAACTTGGGGTCGTCTATTCCCGGAGGAATGCTTACCGCGTTCAACGACCAGAGCCGGTATGGTTCGTCTACTAACATACTCAGGCCCATGGCGGAAATACCCTGTACCAGGGCCAGATGGTTCCGGCGATGCCGCTCGTGGCGGGGCCCCAGGCCCTCCTCGCCGATGATGCGCAGGGCTTCCAGAAGGGCATAGGTCATGCTGATGGGCGCGGTATGGTGGTAGGTGCGATCGCTACCCCAGTATTTTCCCACCATATTCATATCCAGGTACCAGCTCTGTACTTTTTTGGTTCTGTTCTTGATCTTTTCCATGGCCCTGGCCGAAAAGGTAATGGGCGCCAGGCCCGGAGGACAGCTCAGGCACTTTTGCGTGCCGCTGTAACAGACGTCGATCCCCCATTCGTCCACTTTGACCGGATGGCCTCCGAGGGAGGTTACGGTATCCACCAGAAGAAGGGTGTCCGGATGTTTCTTCAGCATGTCGGAAAATTCTTCCAGAGGCTGGAGAACGCCGGTGGAAGTCTCGGCATGAACGATGGCTAAAACCCGGGGCTGGAATGCGCGCAGCTCTTTCTCGATGGCCTCGAGGTCAAAGGCCTGTCCCCACGGGGCGGTGAGAGTCCTAAGATTGGCCCCACAGCGCTCGGCCACGTCAGCCATGCGTTCTCCGAATACGCCGTTTATGCAGACCAAAACCCGATCGCCTGGTTCGACCACGTTGACAAAAGCTGCCTCCATTCCTGCGCTTCCCGTCCCTGATATGGGGATGGTCAGGGGATTCTTGGTGCCGAATATATGCCGCAGCAGGTCCTGAAGGTTGTTCATGATGCGAATAAATTCCGGGTCTAAATGTCCTACCATAGGCTTGGCCATGGCCAGGAGAACTCGCGGATCAGCATTACTTGGGCCGGGGCCCATCAAGATGCGGGCAGGTGGGTGAAATTCTCCAGTCATACGATCTCCTTTGATTGTGGAAGTTGATGGCCTGTTAAAAGTCTCCTCTCAACGCGGGTCTGCCTCAGGAGGGGCATTGCCCGCCTCACTCTTCAGTCCCGCCTTTGGCAGGAGAACTCTTTACTTTGCCATGCACTTTGATGACTATTTACGAAATCATCAAAGTTGAAAAAACGGTTGAATCGTGTACTTGGAAAATTAACATAACCGCCGATTGTAAGCAAGAAAATTTAGGTAGATTTTTCCTGGAAATCCAACTCCCCCCTTATTACGCCTTGATCATATACCATTGAGGTTCTGGCAAATCTTAATATCTGTCGCTCAATCGTCGCTGTGGACAAGCTAAGCGCGACCCGGAATCCAGATTTTTCAGGGTGCCCTGGATTCCTGCTGAAGTTTACCCTCGCGAAAGGGGGGCGATGGCGGTGTTTAGGACTTTTGCCAGAGCCCTTTTTTTTAAAAAAAACGTTTGACAAGTTTTAGATATCCTTTAAAATAGGGGTTCTTTTATAATTTCAAGCGAAGGGGGGTGAAGCAGGGTGAACAAGGCAGATCTGGTGGCGGAAGTGGCCAAAGTAGTGGGGAGCAAGAGAATGGCGGAGGATGCTGTTTCTTGCGTACTGGACACAATTACCAAGGCTCTGAAGAAAGGGCACACTTTAACCCTCGTGGGCTTTGGAACGTTCAGCGTGGGCAGACGCAAAGCCCGCTTAGGCCGGAATCCCCAGACGGGCAAAGAAATCAAGATCCCGGCAAAGAAGGTACCGAAATTTTCGGCCGGAAAAGCGTTGAAAAATGCGGTGAAATAATCTTCGACTTTCTTGACGGGGCGGGGGTGCTCAACATCTTTCACCTCTTTCACCTCGCCCCCGCCCCGTAAATTTCCTACCAATAATTCAGTTCTTTCTTTTCAGCAATCAGCATTTTTCTATACCATTATCGTGGTTTTAGTCCAGCCTCAAAGAAGTTCATTATGGTCCGGAGAACCGCCTGGAATGAAAACGCAACCTTTACAAATGGGGTGGTCGAGGCGAGATTGGCCGACCGTCGATCACTTTATTCTTAAGATCATGCAGAAAATCTCATCCATGCCCAGGCTCAGGCGGGAGGCCGCTCGATCCCCCTCCCGCCTGAGCCACAATAAAGGTTGAAGAATAAAAGCGCTCGACGGTCAGCCAGATTGCCCGTTGACAACATCGTTAAGGTGTACTATGCAAAAGCATCACTGCCAAAAAGGGGGGCATCATGAAGAGAAAAAAAACTGAAGAGCCGAAATTTCCCTGGCCAGACATTTGCCGGCGGTATCGACAACTTTACACGGGAGTGGCGGCGGATATTTTAGATGTCCATGGGGTCAGGAATCATTCTCTCCCCGCAGTCATCCGCCCCCTGAAAGACCACATGAAAGTGGCCGGTCCGGCTTTTACCTGCCAGGGGGTTGCGGTGGGGGACATCACCAGCGATGACACTCCGATGTTGATAGAAATGTTAGAGGCCCTAACACCCCGCTGCGTTGTAGTCCTGAACGCCGGCGGGGATTTATCTTCTTCCCACTGGGGGGAAATCATGACGCTTTCGGCAAGGCAGCGTGGATGCACGGGGGCAGTGGTGGACGGCGGAATCCGCGATGCTGCTTTCATTCTAAAGATGAACTTTCCGGTCTTTACAAAATTCTACATGCCGGCAAGCTCCATCAGCCGCTGGGAGCTGAAAGAGTATCAGGTGCCCATCCGGGTGGGAGAAACATCTATTCAGCCTGGCGACTTTGTTTTCGGGGACATCGACGGCCTGGTGGTCATTCCCCAAACGTTGATTGAAAAAGTGCTGGTAGAAGCAGAAAAGGCGGTGGGCAAAGAGCGGAAGATGCGTCAGGCGTTAAGGCGCGGAACGCCTTTGCTGGCGGTTCACAAAAAGTACGGTTCTTTTTAAACTAGAAAAAATATTATTAACCCTTCTTGGCCAGGATGCGGGAGTACCGAACGAGAGCATGCATGGCCCGGGCGGATTCATCCTGAGAGGCATAAAAAGGAATCCCGGCCTTTTGCAAAAGGTCGAGCGCCGGACCGACGCTGGCCCGGGGAATCATATTACCCAAAAGGGGTTTGTTGTATTTCCCGGGCAGGGAGCAGATGATTTCGGTAGCATCCATCAATTCCCGGATAGAAGCGGGCGAACGCAGTTGAAATTCAAACATGAACGGAATCATCATGAAAACCCCGTCTATGTAATCCAGGCTCATAAGGATTTCCAGAGCGCGGGCGTAGGTCATAGGACGGACGTCGGAAGCCGCATCCACCGGATTCCAGGGTTGGGGCGCAAAGGGGTGTAATATTTTTTTGATCTGATCCGAAGCGGATGGGTGCAATTGGGGAACATCCAGACCCCAGGCCACAGAGGCTTCGGCCATGGTCACGCAGTATCCTCCCCCGCCGGAGATGATGGCCACGCGGTTCCCTTTGGGGAGAGGCTGGGAAGTCAGGGCCATGGCCATGTCGAAAGTATGCAGAGGATCGTAACAGCGAATGAGTCCGGCCTGTTTGCAGAGCGCATCGAAAATCTGGTCGTTACCCGCCAGGGAAGCGGTATGGGATAGGGCCGCGCGAACGCCGACTTCGAAGCGACCGGCCTTGTACACCATGATCGGCTTTTTATTGGCCAACTCCTTCGTTACCCGGGCAAACCGGTTAGCATCCGCTATGCCTTCGATGTAAAGGATAATCGCCCGAGTTCCTTCGTCACGGCCAAAGTACTCCAGATAATCCGTCACTTCCAGCATGGCTTGGTTGCCGCTGCTGACAAAGCCGCTGAAGCTGTATCCCTTGCTCTTGGCCAGGAGCATCAAGTAATTTCCCAATGTCCCGCTCTGAGAGATAAAGGCAATCGACCCCCGGAAGGGGGATTCTTCAAAGGCCAGGTTCAAACCGACCGCCGCGCTCCAAATGCCCATGCAATTGGGCCCCACTAAGGGAATCTTGGCCTCTGCAGCAATGCGGACAATTTCATCCTGAATTTTTTTCCCCTCTGTTCCGGCTTCGGCGAAACCAGCGGAGATGACAATCGCCCCGCGGATGCCGTGCCTAATACATTCTCGCAAGGCCCGGGCCACCATTGGGGCGGGCAGGGTGATGACCGCCAGATCGATATCCTGAGGAAGATCGGAAATACTGGCAAAGGCCTTGAGTCCGGCGACTTCTTGACTGTTAGGGTTGACCGGATAAATCGCCCCCCGGTAGCCGGTGTTCAGAGGGCGGGCAACCATGCGATGCCCCCATTTTTCCACCTGAGTGGAAGCCCCGATGACGGCGATAGATCGGGGTTTGAAGATGGGGTCGAGAAAATTCACCTGATCCATGCAACTCCTTTCCAACTTCTTTCTAAAAAGTTTGGCTTAGGCAATTTATCATTTTTAAACCGGCCTTACAACCTTTTCCTTCCTTGCGCCTATTGATGCTCGACAAACCTTTTGTAATTCTGTATAATTATCGCAATTTTAAACGGTCCGAGGATCATGAAGGCTCGGGTTTACGCTGTCAGGGCGGGAATGACGAAATTTGTGAGAGTACCTAATCTTTGATGATCTCGTAAAAAGTCAAAATTTGGATGGCAAAGTAAAAAGCTCCATATG
>JASEHN010000287.1 GCA_030018715.1 Thermodesulfobacteriota bacterium
GACGTCAGGGCTTTGCGGGCCATGACAATGCGCTGAATTTCGGATGTTCCGGCCGAAGCGATGAGGATCTCGGCATCCCGGTAGTAACGCTGCACCGGGTACTCCATCATGTACCCATAGCCGCCATGAATATCCACGGCCTTCTTGGCGCAACGAACGGCGGCTTCCGTGGCATAAAACTTGGCCATGGCCATATCGCTGTCACAGCGCATTTTCTGATCCCGCATCCAGGCCGCACGGTAAGCGAGCAAACGGCTGGCCTCCAGATCAATGTAGATGTCCGAGATCATCCACTGGATGCCCTGGTGCTGGCTTATGGGCTTACCTCCCAGGACTCGCTCGTTGGCAAACTTAACCGAAGCTTCCAGACAGGCCGTGATCACCCCCAGGCCGACCCCGGCCATCCCTGCCCGGCCCACTTCGCTGATCCCGGCCATGGATAATTTCAGGCCATCTCCCTCATTCGCCAAAAGGTTTTCCCTGGGTACGGCGCAATTCTCCATGGCCATCTCCCCCGTGTTGCAGCCGTGGAGGCCGAACTTTTTTTCCTTCCTTCCGGGCTTGAATCCGGGGAATGATTTCTCCACGATAAAGGCGCTGAATCCCTTGGGTCCCTCGCCGGTCTTGGCCATGATGGTCATTACATCGGCCACATGGCTATTGGTGATGAAACATTTCCGCCCATTGAGAATATAGTTGTCGCCCTGCAATTTGGCCGTGCTCTGAATGCCGGTAGGGTCCGATCCTCCTGTGGCCTCGGTTACGGCAATTGTGGACAGGCTTTCACCTTTAGCCAGAGCCGGGAGGTATTTTTTCTTCTGGGCCTCATTGCCAAAATCTATTATGGGCGCAGTTCCCAGATGAAATATCTGTAAGGCCATGGCCACAGCCGCAGAAACCCGCCCCACCTCTTCGAGCATGATCATGCGGGCCAGGTTGCCGAAGGCGGTCCCGCCAAACTCTTTGGGAATAAGTATGCCCATATACATCTGTTTGGCCATTTCCTTGTATATATCCCAAGGAACCTCGTCGGTCTCCTCCATATGCGCCACCTTGGGAGCGATAGCTCCCTCAGCAAATTCTCTCACGCTCTTCCTCAATAAATCGTGCTGCGCTGAAAATTGAAAATCCATTTTTCCCTCCTTAGAAAAGTGGTTTAAAAATTATTTTTATGCCGGCCAGGCGGTGTGACGAAAGTTATTTTATATCATTTTGGTTCAGGGTTGACAAGAATACTTTGAAAAAAAGAGGCGAGAAGAAAAGTTTTTTCCTCTTGCCTCTTACCTATTACCTATTGTCTATTGTGCACTGTTCATTGTTTATTGTTTATTGTTCATTGTTCCCCTTCGGCTGGTTTATCCGCCCCTTCTTGGGTCGCCTTCTTCCGGCGATAATAACGATAGGAGAAGAAACCGATGCAGCCTACGACCACAATGATCAGGCCAGCGCCGTAAAGGATCCGCAGGAAAAAAGGGATGGGTTGTTCGCTTAGGGACATTTTAAAATGAATCGGGCCCATGAGGAGAGGGCTGGAAATAGAACGATCATGGCATTTCACGCAGGATGGGGCAGGTTCCTCTTTCTGAGGATGGCCGCTATTATGGGGATGACAGTTTGCGCACCCTTTCGTATCATACCGGTCCCCCAAATTGACTTTCCGGTGGCCCATCAGACGATAGGTGGCCAGAGCCGCCAGAAATCCTTCCGGGGGTTTAGCTTCCTCATGGCATTTTGCGCATACGGCCCCGAGACGTGAAGCCTGAACCGGTGATTGAGGATCTTTTATCTTGCGCATGTAGTGGGAAGTATGACAATCCTGACATTTGGGAGCGCGCTCAAGGCCGCTTGCCCAAGCCAGGCCATGAGCCGTTTTCTTGTAGGCTTCCACCTGATCGGCATGGCAGGAGGCGCATCCTACTTCCGCAAAACCCTCGGCGGGATGGAAGTTTGGTTTGGCTTCCTGATGGCAATCCACACACCCCATCCCCGCCGCGCCGTGGACAGAAGCTTTGAAAGCCTCCTCATTGACGTAAAGAGAAAGGAGCGACCCGTCTTTTTTCCCTTTACTCAGTCTGGGGTTCTTGTGGCATTTCAGGCACTCGGCATTCTCCGCGGCCTGCGTTGTCCCGGCCCAGAAAAGAAAGAGCGTAAAAAACGGGAGCAGAAACCACCAGGTTTTGCGCCCGCCGCGCCGCTGGCCACTGCTCATTTCATCAACCATCCCTTTCTTGTCTTGCAATACCTTCATATAGTTTGTCCTTCCGGGCTTGACCCGGAATCCAGTATGTTCTCTGCACTCCCGCTCCGCATTCAAAACGCTCTGAACTCATTATTCCAAACTACATGGCCTTCTCCACCAGCTCGCCCAGATCGAAGGAAGTCATCGCCTCCTCCAGCCCCTTCTCTTTAATTCCGTCCCCGATCATGGTCAAACAATACGGGCAGGCCGTCCCCACGTATTCGGCCTTGACCTGGGCTGCCTGCTCTGTGCGGAGTTGATTGATGCGCGTCCCCAGCTTCTCTTCCATCCACATCCGTCCGCCGCCGGCCCCACAGCAGAAACTGCGTACACCGCTGCGCTCCATCTCCAGCAAACGCAATCCCGGAATTGCCCGGAGGATTGTCCGGGGCGCTTCATAAATTTCATTGCCCCTCCCCAGAAAGCAGGAGTCATGGTAGGTTACTGCCTTGTCGATCGACTTGGTAAGTTTTAGCTTCCCGCTGGTCAGGGCATCGGCGAGGAACTCTGTATAATGTATAGCCTCATAGTTCCCCCCAAACTGCGGATACTCATTTTTTAGGGTATTGAAGCAATGGGGACACATGGTCAGAATCTTCTTTACCCCGTAGTTATTCAGGACCTCGATATTGGCTTGAACCAGTGTCTGGTAAAGATACTCATTGCCCATCCGCCGGGCGGAATCGCCGCAGCAGCCTTCTTCCGTTCCCAGGATAGAAAATTTAGCTCCGCTGGCTTGCAGGATTTTCACCAGGGAAGTGGCCACCCGTTTATTCCGGTCGTCGAAGCTTCCGGCACAGCCAACCCAGAAGAGAAAATCCACTTCCCCATCTTCCGCCATGGTCTTCAGGTTAAGACCCTTGGCCCAGTCCGCCCGCAGCCCAAGGCCCACCCCCCAGGGATTACTGTTGTTCTCCATGTTGCGGAAAACAAGCTGAACCTCGGATGGAAAACGGCTTTCCATGAGCACCAGGTAGCGGCGCATTTCCACTAACTTATCCTCACAGGGAATAAAGACCGGGCAAACCATCACACAGGCCATACAGGTGGTGCAGGCCCAGATTACATCCTCGGAGATTACGTCGCCGACGAGTTTCTTTCCTCCTTCAGCTTCCGGATCTTTTCCCTGGCGGATCAGAGCCCCTTTTTCTTCCATGTGCGCCCGGATGGAATCCCAATTTTTTTTGGGGGCTAAAGGTTTCCCGCTCACGGCTGCCGGGCAATGATCCAGGCAGCGCCCGCAGCGCGTGCAGGCGTCCATATCGAAAAGCTGCTTCCAGGTCAAATCTTCCAGTTTGGAGGCCCCGAAAGTTTCGGCAGTCTCAAAATCACGGATGGGCGGCAACATTCCCTTAGGCTTTAGCTCCCGCATATAAACATTTACCGGCCCGGTAACAATATGCAGCATGCGGGAATAGGGAATGATGGCCACAAACCCTAAGACTAAAAACAGGTGTGTGCGCCAGAGGAGGCGATGGAGGAAGATTTGGTTTGCATCCGCAATTCCGCTGAAAAACTGGGAGAAGAGCCATCCAATGGGTGTCCACCCGGCCCATGCCGGCTGGGTTCGGGCAATGCGCAACCCTTCCACGCAGAAGCCCAGTCCGAAGATTCCCAGAAGAAAGAGAAGGGCGATCAAATTGCCGACCGATGTATCATAGGTGAGATTGTCCGGTTTCTCCACGTAGCGGCGGTAGAAAGCCATGATCACGCCGGCAATTCCCAAAGTTCCCGCTAAATCAAAGAACAGGGATAGAGGCAACGCCAGGGGCTCCGGCAAAGTAAAATTCGCCTGAGTGATCACAATGATGATGAAAGGAATCAGAAAACCATAGAAGATAAAAAGATGCATTAACCCAGGGTAAGCATCCCTGAGCATGCGCTTATGGCCGAGCACATAGGCCCAGATTGATATCAGGCGTTCTTTGGGGCGATCGGTACGATTCTCCTTCTTGCCCATGAGCCAGAGCCTGGAGCGGCGGTAGAAACCATAGACGAATACAATGGCCACCACAAAAAGCAGGAGAAGATCAAATGAGCTAAACATCTTGGTCCTCGATTCGTAAGAAGCCGGGGAAATAATTTTCCGCTTCTCATGCGCGAGGGTATGTCTTCACCCTCTTTCACGCGGGGTATTCCCTCAGGCGAGACCGCAGGAAAGGATCACTCCGCAGATAGAAACCATCAAACTAAAAAGAAAGGCCGGGCGCTCCGGCAAATTCGGCGCGCCCGGTTTACGATCAGCTTTCGGCCAGGAGCTTCTTGAATTCTTGGGCAAGTACCGGTACGACTTTGAAAAGGTCCTCCACAATCCCATAATCCGCTTTCTGGAAAATGGGGGCGTCCGGATCTTTGTTGATGGCCACGATGATTTTGGAAGACCCCATGCCGGCAAGATGCTGGATAGCCCCGGAGATGCCGCAGGCGATGTAGAGATTGGGAGTGACCACTTTACCGGTCTGGCCCACCTGATCGCCATGCTCGCGCCACCCGGAATCGACGGCTGCCCGGGAGGCCCCCACCGTGGCGTGGATGACGTCGGCCAGCTGCTCCAGGATCTTGAAATTTTC
>JASEHN010000288.1 GCA_030018715.1 Thermodesulfobacteriota bacterium
TATGGGGGAACATCGTTGATGATAAATTTAATGGCCATGGGAATTCTGCTGAACATTTCTTCCCAGGGCGCGAGATCTGCCGATGAAAATTATGATCGCAGGGGGAGGGACGGGCGGGCATCTCTTCCCGGCCCTGGCCGTGGCTGAAGCCTTTAGAGAACGCGAGCCGGCCAACGAGATCCTCTTCGTGGGAAGTCGAAGAGGGATGGAGGTCAGGATTGTGCCCCGCGAGGGTTATGCCCTTAAAACCATTGATGCGGTGAGTTTGAAAGGGAAACCATTCTGGAAAAAATTTGAAAGTTTGCTGGCTGTTCCCAGAAGCCTTGTCCAATCCTGGCAATTGATTCGTTCGTTTCAACCTGACATTGTCCTGGGTGTTGGAGGGTACGCCTCCGGCCCGGTGGTTTTAACAGCCTGGGCCATGGGATGCAACACGGCTATCCACGAACAAAATTCTTTTCCCGGACTAAGCAACCGTATCCTTAGCTGGTTCGCAGATCGCATCTTCATCTCTTTTGCGGATTCCTCCCGGCATTTTCCCCGGGAAAAAGCCATCCTCACAGGAAATCCAGTGAGAAAAATGATTCGCCGGCCAGGAGCACTGCCGGAACGGAAGCCGGAATCCAAGTTTACCCTCCTCATTTTTGGGGGCAGCCAGGGGGCGCAGCGCCTGAACCGGGCGATGAAGGAAGCCCTGTTTTACCTCAAGGACCTAAAAGGAGTATTGACCATCATTCACCAGACCGGCGAGAAAAACTATCAGGAAATCCAGGAGGCCTATCAAAAGAAGGATTTCGCAGCGGAGGTTCATCCCTTCATCCATGATATGGACAGGGCCTACGCCCAGGCTGATCTGGTTTTATGCCGGGCCGGGGCCACCACGATTTTTGAGTTGATGGCTGCGGGTAAACCGTCCATTTTGGTGCCCTATCCTTTTGCGGCCAATGACCACCAGACTCTCAACGCCAAAACCATGGCAGATGCCGGTGCGGCCCTGCTCGTGGCCGATGGAAACCTGACCGGAATCCATCTGAGTCAAATCCTAAAGGAGCTCATCCGCAATCCGGAGAAGTTAAAAGCCATGGGAAAAAGGGCAGCGGGTTTGGCCAAACCGGATGCGGCGCAGAGGATGGTCAACTTTTGCTATGAAATGGTGAGTCATGGATAAAAGCAATTTTGGAATGAAACGCAAAGTCCGGCGGGTGCATTTTGTGGGCATCGGGGGAATTGGCATGAGCGGGATTGCCGAAGTGCTCCTGAATCTGGAGTACCTAATATCCGGTTCAGACCTGGTGGAGTCAGAGACGACGCTTAGGCTTAAACGGTTAGGGGCGGAGATTTTTATCGGGCATCGTTCCGAGAACCTGGAGGATGCGGATGTGGTGGTCATCTCCTCGGCTGTAAGGAAGGATAATCCCGAGGTCCTGGCCGCTCACCAGCGGCTCGTTCCTGTGATTCCCCGGGCGGAGATGCTGGCGGAACTGATGCGCATGAAATATGGAGTTGCCGTTGCCGGGACTCACGGGAAAACCACCACCACCTCGATGATCGCCAGCGTGCTGGCTCACGGGGGGCTTGACCCCACGGTGGTCATTGGGGGAAAACTGAACATCTTCGGCTCCAACGCCAAATTGGGACAGGGAGAGCTATTAGTGGCTGAGGCCGATGAGAGCGACGGCTCTTTTCTAAAACTAACCCCGACCATCGCCGTGGTGACCAACATTGACCCGGAACACCTGGACTATTACCGCAACCTCGAGGAGATTCAAAAAGCCTTCCTGGAATTTATCAATAAGGTGCCTTTCTATGGCCTGGCCGTGCTCTGTCTGGATCAGGAAAATGTCCAGGCGCTTATCCCCCAAGTGAGGAAAAGGTTTGTGACCTATGGTATGAGCAGCCAGGCTAATCTCCGGGCAGCCGATGTATCGTTTAATGGTTTGACTTCGTCCTTTCGGGTGTTTGAGAACGGAAGGGAGCTGGGGGAGATTTCCATCCAGATGCCCGGACTGCATAGCGTTTACAATGCTCTGGCAACCATCGCCACGGCCTCGGAGCTGGAGGTGAGCTTTGAAGTGGTGAGGCAGGCATTGGGGTCATTCAGCGGCGTGCAGAGAAGGTTTCAGGTCAAAGGAGAATTTGACGGGGTAATGATGGTGGATGATTATGGACACCACCCGGCAGAGATCAAGGCCACACTGAGCGCGGCCAAGAGCGGATGGAGCCGGCGCACCGTGGTTGTCTTCCAGCCGCATCGTTACTCCCGCACCCGGGACCTGTTCAAGGATTTTCTGACAGCCTTCAATCAGGCGGATGTCCTTTTCCTGACAGGAATCTACCCTGCCGGCGAAGAGCCCATTCCGGGAATCAGCGCCCAGGCGCTTTATGAGGGTATTAAAGGACATGGGCATAAGGATGTAACTTTAATTTTGGAAAAGGGCGAAATCCCTGATCGGCTGCTGCCGCGGCTAAAACCAGGGGATATGGTCTTTACCCTGGGGGCCGGGGATGTATGGAAGATTGGCGAAGCATTAATCAAAAAAATAAAAAAAGAGTCGTAGGGCGCAAGGCGAGAAAAAACAAGGGGTGCTGATGACTGATCTTTTAAATCTGACAGGGATAATTAAAGGAGAGGTTCGGTACTCCGTTCCCATGTCGGATTATACCTCTTTCCGGGTTGGGGGACAGGTTGACTGTTTGGTCTATCCCGCAGATGTGCCTGACCTTCAGAATATCCTGCGCTGGTGCAACCAGCAAGGAGTCCGGCACTTTATTCTTGGCAATGGGACCAACCTTCTGGTGCGGGACGGAGGGATCAGGGGCATGGCCATCTCTTTGTCCAATGGGTTCCGGCAAATAAAGGAGGCAGGAAGAGGACCGGAAGAAAACCTGATCTTTGCCGCAGCCGGCGGTCCTTTAGGGAACCTCGTGGATTTTTCTTCGGAGAAAGGGCTGACAGGATTGGAGTTTGCTGCCGGAATTCCCGGAACGGTCGGCGGAGCAATCTTTATGAATGCCGGCGCGTTCCGGGGGGAGATGAAGGAAGTCCTCCATTCGGTTAAGCTGATGGATTCCGCAGGGCAGGTTTCGGAGAAGGGGAGAGAAGCATTAAGATTTTCTTACCGTTCGATGGAATTGGGAAAAGGGGAGATTATTCTTGGGGGCCAATTTCAATTGAGAGCAGGGAACGGTCAGGAGGTTCAGGCCAAAATTGAGGAAAATATCCGGCGGCGCAAGGCCAAGCAACCCTGGGACCTGCCCAGCGCCGGCTCGGTATTCAAGAACCCTGATGGGGGACCTGCGGGAAGATTGATCGAGGAAGCAGGGTTGAAGGGTTGCCGTATCGGCGATGCCCAGGTCTCCGAAAAACACGCCAACTTCATCGTTAACCGGGGAAAAGCGAAGGCCAAGGATATTTTAACGCTTGTCGAAAAAGTCCGGCAAAAAGTTTTTCAGGAGAAGGGTGTGTGGCTGGAGCTGGAGATTCAGGTTATTGGGGAAGATTGAAAAAGTTTCAGGTTGCAACTTCATTTAACTTTAGTTCACTTTAGGCACTTTAGCTCACTTTAGACACTTGTACTATGGGAAACCGTGAGGGCTTCAAAAGGAAACGCATCGGGGTGTTGATGGGAGGGATGTCCGCAGAAAGGGAAGTTTCCTTGATGTCCGGAAAAGCTATTTTGCAGGCTTTGCAGGGACTGGGGTATGATGCCTGGCCGATTGAAGCGGATGAGCAACTCGCCTGGCGTTTAAAGGGAAAGAAGATAGAGGTGGCCTTTATCGGGCTGCATGGACGCCTGGGGGAAGACGGGGCGGTGCAGGGTCTTCTGGAGATGATGCGCATTCCCTATACGGGTTCTGGAATTTTGGCCAGCGCGCTTTCCATGAACAAAGTGGTTTCCCGGCAGATTTTCATGAAAAACGGCCTGCCCGTACCCAGGCATGTCGTTGTTGGGTTAGGGAATGATGCAAAGTTCAATCCGGCAAACTTTCCCTTTTCTTTGCCAGGGGTGGTCAAGCCAACCGAGGAAGGGTCCAGCGTGGGAGTTACCATCGTCCTTGATGAAGGGCAGATTCCGGAGGCCATGGAGATAGCCTTTGGGTTTGGCCCGGAGGTATTGGTGGAGGAGTACATCAAAGGGCGAGAAATCCAGGTGGGTATCCTGGATGATAGGCCCATAGGAGCGATTGAGATTGTACCCAAAGGGCAATTTTACAGCTATGAGGCTAAATATACTGAAGGGATGGCCGAACATTTACTCCCGGCCCCCTTGCCCCAGGGCGACTATGACCAGGCTCTCCTACTGGGCCTTAAAGCTCACCGTCTTTTGGGATGCGCAGGAGCTACACGGGTGGACATGATGTACGCAGAGGATAAGGGGCGTGCCGGCCGGTTTTTTGTGCTGGAAGTGAACACAGTTCCGGGGATGACTGGCCTGAGCCTCCTGCCGGAGATTGCCAGCGGCGCGGGGATCGACTTCCCGGATTTGGTGGAGCGAATCCTGCTCGGTGCATGTTTGAAGATTCCGCTAAAGGCCGCGGGAATGAAAGCCAAGCCAAAGGGCATTTGAAAGAAAAAAACATGGCTCGCCGGGACCGTATCAAAACAAACCGTAAAATGCGCCGATTTCGGACGAAGAAAGCCGGCGGGTTCCGGGTCTTAGCCGGAAGAATCGCCAGGGGACTTCTAAGCTTGGCCATGCTGGCCAGCCTGACCGTTCTTGGTTTCATGATCTACCAATATTTCCAGCGCACCGCGCATCTGAACGTAGGGGAGATCAAGATCATGGGGTGCATGAACGT
>JASEHN010000289.1 GCA_030018715.1 Thermodesulfobacteriota bacterium
GCCCTTTAGGAACAGAAAATTCAGTTGCCTAATAAAAATCGCTCAACTTAGGTTCGACATAAAAAATGCTGCCAGATAATCCTAGCTGAAGGAATAATGAAAAGGAGGAAACATGGAAAAGGTGATTATTACTGCCGCCCTTACTGGAGCTGCGACCCGCAAAGAGCAGAACCCCACGGTCCCTTATACCCCGCAAGAGTTCGCTGAGGAATCATACAAGTGTTGGAAAGCCGGGGCTTCCATCGTGCATATTCACGTCCGGGACCCCCAGACAGGATTTCCAACTGCAGAAATCCCCAAGATCCGGGATACCATTAATGCTATAAAAGACAAATGTCCGGAACTGATCATTAACATGAGCTCGGCCATCGGACCAGGAGTGACCGCCGAACAGCGCATCGCCCCCATTGTGGAGATGAAGCCCGATTTGGCTTCGCTCAATACGAACTCAATGAACTTCGGCCTGGTTGACTATAAGACCGGTAAAGTGTTCCTCGAGATCATC
This sequence comes from Thermodesulfobacteriota bacterium, assembly GCA_030018715.1. GTDB lineage: Bacteria > Desulfobacterota > SM23-61 > SM23-61 > SM23-61 > JAHJQK01. The sequence goes on from JASEHN010000289.1 coordinate 506, forward strand.
TTTGAAAATACTTTCAAAATGCTTGTAGATTTTGCCAAGGCCATGCGGGAGAACGGCGTGAAGCCCGAATGCGAAGTTTATGACTTCGGAGGGATTTACAACGTCCTCTTAGTGCGGAAACAGGGAATTTTCGAAGAGCCCATGCACTTTCAGTTGGTCTTCGGAGTAGCTGGCGGCGTTCCTTTCACACCGATGAATATGGTGCATATGCAGAGCCTTCTGCCCGAAGGGGCCACCTGGTCAGTTTGCGGAGTAGGCCCCAATCAGTTCCCGGCGGGAATCATGGCTTCGATCATGGGCGGCCATATCCGCGTGGGTTTGGAAGACAATATTCGCGCACTACGGGGAAAGATGGCTGAAGGAAGCTGGGAACAAGTTGAAGTGGTCAAGCGTATTGTGGAGTTGGCCGACCGGGAGGTAGCAACTCCCGCCGAGGCTAGAAAAATACTTAAATTAAAAATGAAGTAGGTGTCAGGTCTACACTATTGATGGCATTAAATATAGAACCTTTTCAAAAGTGTAGACCTGACACCGAATCTACTGTAACCAAATTTAGTTCAAAGACTCTATTTTATTACTTTAAAAGGAATTAATTCCCAATCTTCTCTTGCTCCCAAAAGATCCGAACCTTCTCTATATGTCTTCTCATGTTGACATTTAACGAAATATTTTACATCCGGCGAATACCAATACCAGGCCGTAGATTCTGGGCCAACGGGTCCAAGAGCGACAGTGCCACTCCTGGTTTTATATTCTATTTTGATAGCCTTAAATCTTCCTGCTGCAACTTCAACGGTATCCCACCTTAAAATTGAAAAAGTTTCTAAAAAATCATGGTCTATAAAAAATCCAAAAGTTTGTTTGTCATCAGGCTGATATGCTCGTGAATATCTATGTTCCCATTTCCCCCCAATAGTGAAAGGAAAGTTTAAAATTTTCCGCCGAGCCCCAAGATATTTTTTCCGCTTGTCTCCTTTAAGAAGGGAAAGAATATTTAAAGTTGATTTGTCAAATATTGCCGTTCCCGTAAGTGATTTCAGAAATATGCCGCCCAAAAATTTTACCACATAACCATTTTTATCAATGCCTACAACTTCCATAGGACCTTCCCGAGTAAATTCCCATTTGTCTCCCACATTCCAGACCGGGGCTTCAACCTTCTCTTGCGCGCATAAGAGTGCCGGGAGAAAAAAGACAATCCATACCAAGAAAAATACCTTTTTCATTTTATCCCCCTCCTTCCTCTCACCCATCCCTCTCCCCAACCGGGACTATTTCGGAATTTGTCATCGCGGCCAAGGCAGCGAAAGCAGCCTCGAGCCGCGATCCAGGAAAGATTGAATTTATTCACATTTCCCTGGCTTCCGGATCCCGTCCCGCCTACAGCGGGACTCGTCCGGAATGACAGCCTAAACGCATTCCGGCACAGTCTCAACCGGGGAGAGGAGGGGAATTGAGACTATTTCTTTAATTCATAGGTTCCTGTTACTCTGGCGCAGCCCTGGCTTGTGCCTGGCACGATCGGCTTACCGCTAGTGATAGGCTTTGTTTCACAATTGCCCGTTATCCCCTTGAACTTTCCAGTGCCAAAAAGGAACGGTGCCGTGCCGCCCTCAGGGCCATAGGATGCCTCAACAACAAAATAGTCCCCGCTCGGGTCCATAAATTTACAATTCGTGGTGCCGTATCTTTTTCCACCCATCACCTTAAAAAGACCCACGCAATGGTAAGTCATATTGTCAAAGACTTTGCTTGGAAGGTTGTCCCGGGTGATCCCTTTTACGTCAGTGGTCATGATGGTTAATTCCTCAGTAGCTAATAAAACATTAGTCGTCCCAGAACTGCAGTTGATGATGTCCATAGGCTCCGCTTGAGCAATCGGTATGAACATGACCAATCCCAAAACCGTGGCAGCCGCAACAACCCACCATCTTTTGATTGAAACCATGGTACACCTCCCCTTCGAAAATACGCTAAGCGCATGGCGCATAGCGGTGAACGCAAATCTTTGAAGTCTGATTCAGTTTTTTGGAAATTATTCCGTGATCCGTGTCAACCCCTTTATCTGGTTATCTATCCCAAGGTCTTTTGCCTTCCCGCCACTACCCTCGACGGAATTATTTTTGGATTCCTTTTCGAAAATTACCTCAGCTTTTTCTGCCTTGAAGGCACTCAAATCATTTTCTATGCACCTATTGCTGCTTCCTATCAGGGATTTGCTGGGGCTGATATATATTGCACTGGCACCCATGCCTTCAATCTTGTTCCTCATTATCTGACAATACCCACTGTTTATGAAAATCGGAGTCGCAGATTGTTTTTCGGTAATAATTTGATTGTTTTCAACTATCGCTTCGTTGGATGCGATCCACATTCCCATAGAGGTTTCTCCCAGTGCCCTGACCGTATTGTTTGTAATCGTAGCTTTCATATTCTGTTTGGGATTTGAAGCCCCTGCACCCGTTCCATCCAAAAACCATCCGACGAGGATCCCATTTGGGGTTCTGGGTGATGGAAACGGGAGGCCTAATGTTGCTGTTGTAACTTTGTTATCCCTGATAACAACTGAGCCGCTGCCATCATCACCGAGATAATTATCCATTGCTTCGATTGAATTCCTTGAACAATTTTTCACTGTGTTTCCTGAAACTTGTAGAGTGATTCCGGTGGCCCAATGAACAAAAATGCCTTGCCCAAAAGTCTTTGCGGGAGTGTCATTAGCCATATCAAGATCATTGTCGACAATTGTTATAATTCCGGTAACTGCGCCAGGTTGATACTTCCTCGTTGCTGCCGGCTGTATCCAGTTTGTGCCCACCATGATACCGACGGAGAAATTCATCTGAGGAGTGACAATAGGTCGAACATTAGTAATTTTATTTCCAGCAATGGTTGCCCCAGAGCAATAAGCTATATAAATAGGAAACGCCTGAGTTCCGTCAAAATGGATGTATTGAATGGCAATTTTCGGACCAGGGACTTGCGGGGGTAACTGGGCAGGGAGAGGGCTTAAAAATGTTCGCAAACCGCCTTTGACCTTGGTTATGAGAATGCCCTGACTATCCCTTTCACCAACGATTTTCACATCTTTGTTTATGGTCACAGATCCTTTTTCCCCGAAATCGAAGGTTCCTTTTAAAAGAATTTCTCCACCCTTACCAACAGCAGCCTGCACAACCTCCACATCAACTGCCGGGTTATCCTGCCCAATGACTGTTTGCTGTGCAGTCACCGAATGGATTTCTAAAGTTAAAAACCCGGTAATCAAAAGCACTGATAAAAAAATTTTTCTGAGCATGATAATTTACCTCCTATGAAGTAATTTAGGCTAAGCGAAGAAATTGGGGAATTTATCCTAGCAACATATGAAGAAGGCTCCAGAGGGATATTTAATCCCCTGGAGCTTTCATATGGGTAATTTAAGGTTACTCCGCCTCATGGCTGAAAACCTTCCAACGGTGTGATTATTTCCTCTTTAAAATATTATTTCTTTTGGCTTTGCTATTACTCCTTACACCTCTCGAAGAGCTAATAATGCCCCAGAGCTCGGGTAAACTGGTAAACGCCTTTTTCCCCTTAACTCCTGCTTCTTCCACAACTCCCACAAGGTTGTGGGGCTGGTTCTTTCCAAATCTGTAAACACGAACCACATAGCTGGCCACTACGGTTTTCATAGCCAGGAAGCCCTATGCATCCCCCTTTTTTTCCGCCCAACCTTGATGATCCCGCAAAAAGTCGAAATTCAATAAAATTTGTCATTCCGGCGAAAGCCGGAATCCAGGATTCCCGGTGAAAACCGGGACCCAGTCGATGGTCCCCGACTTTCGTCGGGACGACGTCTGGACCCCGGCTTTCGCCGGGGTGACGACCCAAAAGACTTTTTACGAGGTCATCAACCTTATTTCGCAATGAGGGATGAAGGTTTTTGGAGAATTTTTATCACAGGGGAAGGTACAGATGGAGTACAGATTGAAAAAAAAGAAAGGGCATAGGGGGGTAGAGTGAAAAACAATAGGCCAAAGGGCAAAGAGGCGAAGGAATTACCTAAATTCCTTTAAAATATCAATATATTAGATGCCGCGAGGGAGGAAGAATGCAGTATTTCATTGGATGACAGAAAGGATTTCTCGGTGGATGGATTCAGTTTTGGGAGACGGGCTAACCCCGAGAGCTGTGGAGAGCACCTTTTTACAGCGGCTATAAACCAATAGGGCCTCGGACCTCCTGCCCAATCGTTGATAGCAGGTCATGAGTCCCTGATAAAACTCTTCCGCCAGATTATCCACTTCCAGCCC
>JASEHN010000290.1 GCA_030018715.1 Thermodesulfobacteriota bacterium
CTTTTTTAACTTTAGGCACTTTAGTTCACTTAACTTGTGAATGTTCTCTTTCCCTATTTTGGCCTTGAAATGAATCAAAAGCATAAGGGAGGTGTAAGAAAATGGCCGAAGAAAAAAGAGTCGGGTATAGGGTAGTGGGCACGATTAAGAGCGTGAAGGGGCACTGCCATGCCGGCCATAAGGTAGGCGAGCAGATTGAACTCAGCGGGCATAATACCGGGGGAATGTGCGGTTTTTTCTACCATGATATTTTCCCTTACGTTATTATGCTCCAGTTTGGAGGAGGATTTCCGGTTGAGTGGGGTGGACCGGATATAGTCGAGCTGGAGTGCCTGGATAAGGCAAACGCTGTAAAAATTGAGCTCAAACGCATAAGAGAATGATGCACCTTTGGCAATTTAGGCTTAACTTCTTACGCCTTGCGCTTCACGATTTTTATTATTCCGTAAGAAAAAATTTTTGCGGGTCGAAAAGGCGGAGAAGGGTAAGCTCTTCAGAAGTCGGCAGGTCAATGGTCTTCAAGCTGGAGGCAATCTTCAGGTCCCAGCCGCATTGGGATTTTATGGAACGAACGATTTCTTCCGGCGATGAATTGCCATCCTGAATGATTCCCGTCAGAGTAAATTCCTTCTGGTCGTTAATCTTTTCAAATAGACCGAGGGTAGAAACCAGCGTTCGCACCCGATCCCCCGGGGCTGTGATGTAAGGAACCCGGGGAATGAAGCGGAAAACCGAGTGAGGTATGACCACCAAAACCTCGGAGGCGCCGCAAGCAACGTCATTGGCTCCCCCTGATCCGGTAATCAAAAGATTGGGGGGCACGATCGTGGAATTCAGATTGCCGAAACGGTCCACTTGCGCGGCGCTCAAAGCTCCCAGACAACGCTGATTCCTTCCGCCCATGAGCAGACCCAGGACTTCGGAAATGTCGGTCAGCATCTTGCAGGTTGGAATATTGGAAAGGTTGAAGATGAAGGGATCGGCCGGACGGGGAAGGTACCCGAAAAAACCGATCTCGGCCATCACATCAACCTCGCAACCTTCTTGCCGTAAGAGATACATGGCCAGCCAGGCCGACAAATTCGAAGCTCCAATTCCGGCCAGGAGGGTGCGGTAATTTTTTTGCTTTACCCGGGAGATGATTTCCCGGGCCGCAGCCGCAACCATACGCTCCAGGGCATTGGCTGGTTCCTCGGTCTGGATCTGGGGGCGGACAGATTCCAAATCATGGAGCCAGGCATGCGGATGAGATTTTTCTTTGAGGGTGGCCAAACGAGCCTGGCCCAGTTTTTTCAAGTAATCCGACCGGTCCGGACATTTAAACACCCACTCCTCCATCCAGGAATCTAATGTTTCTTTTTTCCGGCACGCCTGTCTTAGCTCAAGGACAAAGGGGTTGTCCACAGCGTACCCTTCAATACCGTCCACTCCATGGACATTACAGCCGCTGGGATGTCCCCCGATGGGAACTTCGGAAACGCTCAATACCCGGTATCCCGGTAAACGAACAAAACCGGCATGCTGGCGCAGAAAATCCGTGGAGACAATCTTTTCCACGGTAACGATCACGCCTTGTTTGCTGGCCAGGGCTCCATAAAGATTTTCAGCGTAGGGTGGGGCAAAAAGAGTATTGCCCTGAGGATCAGCAGCCAAGCCGTGGTAAAAGGAGATGTCCGGAATAAGACTCCGCAGAAGGCCAACGCGCCCGCTTTCTCCGAAGGGGTCTTCCTGTACCAGGAAATTCTCCCGGTTGTCCTTCTCCATGTTACTTCCCAGGATGGAACGAGTGGGGAGGAATCCCAGGCCAAAAGCTCCAGCCTTTAAGCGCTGGACGAGCGAGAATAAAGACCAATGTTCTACTTCCATCTTTCCTGCGCGAAAGGCCTTTTGAAAAATAGGGTTAGGCGCGGGGGAAGGGTAAGAATCTCCTAAGTAGGTAGTGATGGCCTTGCGCAGCAACCCCCCATGCACCAGCAGGGAATGGATGGTAGTTAAACCCAGGGTCACGATGGTGAATTTTGGATCCGCGCCCCGAAAGAGACGGGTCAATTCGTAAATGCTGGCAATAGGGGGAGTTGAGGCTGTCCCCAGATGGAGGGCCATGCCGGGTTGAACATACCTCTGCAAAGCCTGCTTCAAGGGCATGACTTTACTCTGGCCTTCGGTAGGCTTGAGGGAAATAATATTTTGGAGAATTTCCTGAAATTGGTTCGGCATGGCAGGAAACTTAGATGATGCGCAGAAAAAAGTCAAGAAATTAGTGGAGGCAAAGATCTAATTTTGGGAATGCGGAACACATTGACACTTCTTGTCTATATTTGTTAAGCTCGATTGAAAAATGGATAGAAGAGAGGACATCGCCATGAAAAAGGCTGTGTACTACGGCATCCGGGATGTCCGGGTGGAAGAGGTTGAAGAGCCGAAACCCAGGCCTAAAGAAGTAAAAATCAGGATTAAATATTGCGGCATTTGCGGCTCTGATTTACACGAATACCTCCACGGCCTTTTTCCCCAGAGCCCATTTGGCCACGAGGCCTGCGGGGAAATCGTGGAGGCCGGCCCCGAGGTTAAAGGATATCAAGTTGGAAATCTGGTCATCGCTTTTGCCAACGGGGCTTATGCTGAATATTTGGTCTGCCCGGAAGAAAGACTTCTGAAGATTCCCCCCAACATGAGCTGGGAAAGAGCGGCGGTAGTGGAGCCGCTCGCCGGGGCTGCCTATGCCATCGAACAGGGTGCCGTTCAACCAGGCGATACAGTCCTTATTGCAGGCGCCGGTCCGGTGGGGCTTATGCTCTTGCTTGGCCTGAAAGCGATCGGCGTAAAAACTGTCTATATGACAGACCCCCTAAAAAACAGAAGGGAAAAAGCCGAAGAGCTGGGCGCCACTTTGGTCTTCAACCCTATGGAAAACAAAACATCCGCTAAGATCAAAGAGCTTACATCTGGTCGGGGAGTGGACGTGGCCATTGAGGCGGTAGGGATCGAAGCAACGTTGAAGGATTGTTTGGCTTCCGTACGCCACCGGGGAAAAGTCATTGTTCAAGGAATTTTTACCGACCGCGTTCCGATTCACATGCTCGGGTTCGTTACCCGGGAGACCACGATGATGGGGATGAACTCCATTAATCCTTCTCTGGCTATGGAATGGATCGAATCCAAGGGGATCAAACCTGAGTCGATAATTACCAGGATCATTCCCCTCGAACAGATATCCACGGAAGGGTTCGAAGTTCTGACCGGAAACAACCAGGAAGACATCAAAATCCTTATAACTCCATTGTGAACCTATTTAAGGAGGTAATTTTGCCCATGGAAACAGAGAAAAAAATCAACTCGCTCGACGTAGCTCGGAGACAGGTGGACATTGCTGCGGAGCATCTTAAATTAGATCCCGGCATCCGCGAGAAGCTTAAGCAAACCAAGCGGGAGCTCACCGTACACTTTCCTGTCAAAATGAATGACGGTAGCCTTAAGATTTTCACCGGATATCGGATTCAGCACGACGTGACCCGGGGGCCGGCCAAAGGAGGAATCCGTTATCATCCGGATGTTGACCTGGACGAAATGAAAGCTCTGGCCATGTGGATGACCTGGAAATGCGCCGTGGTCAATATCCCTTTTGGGGGAGCTAAGGGAGGAGTCCAGTGTGATCCTAAAAGCATGTCCATACAGGAATTGGAGAACATGACCCGACGGTATGTGTGGGAAATCGCCATGATGATCGGTCCTGACCGGGATATTCCTGCACCGGATGTTCATACCAATCCCCAGGTGATGGCCTGGATCATGGATACCTACAGCATTCTGAAAGGTTACTCTGTTTTTGGAGTGGTGACCGGCAAACCGCTGGAACTGGGTGGCTCCCTGGGCAGGCTGGAAGCAACGGGGAAAGGAGTCTATACCATTGCTCAGGAAGCAGCCCATATCCAGAATTTCCCGATCAAAGGAGCGCGGGTGGTCATCCAGGGTTGCGGAAACGTGGGGGGCACTGCTGCCCAGTTTTTCGACCGGGCTGGCGCGAAGGTGGTGGCCATCAGCGACTATCAGGGGGGAATCTATAACGAGAAGGGATTGAATGTTGCCGAAGCTTTGAGTTGCCGGAATCAGTACTCCTGCTTCATCACCAGAGAATCGACTGGATGGGAGACGATTACCAATGCCGAGCTCTTAGAACTGAAATGCGACATCCTCATCCCTGCGGCCATAGAAAATCAGATTACCCATAAAAATGCACCGAAGATTCAGGCCAGAATGATTGTCGAGGGGGCCAATGGTCCCACCACCCCGGAAGCAGATGAGATACTAAGAGACCGGGGGATTTTAATCGTCCCGGACATTCTGGCCAATGCCGGGGGCGTCACCGTCTCCTACTTTGAATGGGTGCAGAACCTCCAGGAATTGCTCTGGAGCGAAGAGGAGATCTCTGAACGGTTAATCCGCATTCTCAAAAAGAGTTATGCCGAAGTTCTGCATATCTCCCAGAGGGAAAAAGTGGATATGCGCACGGCTGCTTTGATGCTGGGTATAGGAAGAGTGGCTGAGGCGACGCGGTTGAGGGGGATATACCCTTAAATGCCGGCAGGCAATGAATACTCCTGTATTCTTAGCCGGTTAATATATCCTGGCATTCCTCTTATCAGCCCCGAGGCAAGCTGCGGGGCAGGCAGTTAAAGCTTTTTCCTTTGCCCTTACCAATCTTAAAAGATGGATTTAATCGTAAGAAATATTATTGATGATCTCGTAAAAAGTCGGAAAAGCCGTCACTCCTGCGAAAGCAGGAGTCC
>JASEHN010000291.1 GCA_030018715.1 Thermodesulfobacteriota bacterium
TGCGCAGGAATGACAAAAATCTCCTCTTCAGACTTTTTACGAGACCATCAAATAAGGTTATGAAGAAAATCTTTGCTCTGTTGGTTTTGATTTTATTTGTGGCTTCCAGTTCCTTTGCCAAAGAGAAAGAGACAAGGGAAGCGGCGGCACTGGCGGAAAAGGCAAAAGCGGAGGGCAAGGCCACCTTTTACGCCAACATCACTGCTGTGGAACCGATAATTGAAGAATTCAGCAAGAAATACGGCGTTAAGGGAGAGTATACGAGATTATCCACCGCTAAATTCGTGTCCACCGTCCTTACAGAGCATACGGCAGGGAAGCTCACGGCGGATGTTCTCCAGGCGCCCATCCCGATTCTTGAGATACTTGAGCAAAAGGGTGTTCTGGCTGCGTATAGATCCCCCGCGGCCGCCGGGTATCCGAAATGGGCCAATAAAGACGGCAAGATACAGATCTTTGGCATCGAGTATGTGGGCCTGATCTACAATAAGGAACTGGTGAAACCAGCGGATGTACCGAAAAAATACGAGGATCTGACGGATCCGAAATGGCGTGGTAAAATCGTCATGGCTGATCCCTCCTCCCATGCCACCACCATTTCCTGGCTTATTGGCATGAAGGAAAGCGTCTTTAAAACGGAAGATGCCTGGATGAAGTTCGTCAAGGGACTTGCCGCCAACAAACCCATGTTTGTAAGTTCTTTCGGTCCCACACCGGCGCCGGTGGAGAGCGGAGAGAAGCTGATCGCCATCTCCATGCCGAAATATATCATTACCAAGGCCCCGGCTCCCTTGGATTGGGCCAGGATCGAGCCCCTCCTGGGAACCCCGCGGGGCATAGCCATCACTGCCGGCTCCAGCCGTCCCAATGCGGCCAGGCTTTTTGTTGATTACTGGCTGTCGCGTGATTCCATGAAGATCCTTGCGGACAAGGTAGGTGAATATGTCCTTGCTCCCGGCATCTTCCCCCCCATTGCCGGCATGGACAAGGCGAAGGTTCTGCCGATCCGCGAGCTGTCCGATGATGAAATCAAGCAGTGGGGCGGCGAATTCAAGAAAATTTTCGATATGCCGTAAGATCTCCTTAAGTCTTTTATCACCATGAACTCATGAGGCCGGGTTATCCCGGTCTCATGTCTTTTTGGGAACATGCATATGGAAATACGTATCAGGAACTTAAGTAAAGATTATTTTCCGGAAGGCAGGAAGATTGCTGCCCTGGACCAGGTGGATCTGAATATCCCGGCAAACCGGATCTTTACCCTTCTGGGACCGAGTGGCTGCGGCAAAACCACCCTGCTCCGCTGCATCGTTGGCCTTGAGACACCCGATAAAGGAGAAATCGCCATCGGAGAAGAGATTGTTTTCTCTCGGGAAAAGAACATCTACGTCCCGCCGGAAAAAAGAGGACTGGGCATGGTGTTTCAAACCTACGCCATCTGGCCCCACATGAACGTGTTCGACAATGTGGCCTATCCTCTGCAGGCCCGCAAGCTGCCCAAAAAGGAGATTGTGGATAAGGTGGCAAAGGCCCTGCGTTTCGTGCAGCTCGAGGGGTTTGAAAAACGTCCGGCGACAAAATTGAGCGGCGGGCAGCAGCAGCGAGTCGCCCTGGTCAGGGCGCTGGTGGCCGAACCGAAGGTGATCCTCTTCGACGAGCCCCTGAGCAATCTGGATGCCAAGCTCAGGGAGGAAACAAGGAAAGAGCTGAGAAGCTTTCTCTCCCGGCTTTCCATCACCGCCGTCTATGTAACCCATGACCAGATCGAGGCCCTCTCACTGTCTGACACGGTGGCGGTGATGAAAAACGGCCGCATTGTAGAGATGGGAACGCCCTGGGATATCTATTTCAACTCTGACCAGCGGTTTGTGGCGGATTTTATCGGCCGGGCTAACATTATTGAAGGGAAGGTCAAGTCTGCCGGAGAGGATTTCACCCTCATCGATTCCGCCATTGGTCCCATTGCCTGTCAGGTCAAGAACGAGGCCCTGCCGGGAAAGGTCGTTTCTGTCTGCATCCGTCCGGAATTCATCAGGTTGCTGGCAGGTGGACAGGGGGAAGGGCAGAACATTTTCCGGGGTCACGTGGAATCGCTGGTCTTCGTGGGGGATATCTATGAAGGCGAAATCAGGATCAAGGATACCTCCTTAAGTTTCCAGCTGGAGCCAACCACAAAGGTCAAGGAGGGTGACGAGATCAACCTCTATTTTGACCCTGCTCATTGCAGCATTCTTTTTAATTGAACGGATTATAGATTTCCATGCAGAAGACAAATAGGGCCCTTACGCCCAGCCTGATCGTAATTGTTGGTATTCTCACAATCTGCCCGGTGATTATGCTTTTTCTCGGCAGCTTTACAGAGGGGCTCGGCGCCTTCGGCAGTTTCACCCTGGAAAAGTATTTCAAGTCGTACACCGATCCCGCCTTGGGCTCCATTGTGGCCAATACATTAATTTTCACTACTGGCTCTGCCTTGCTGGCTACCATACTGGCCCTGTTTCTGGCCTATCTGAACACTCGGACCAATATCCCATTCAAAGGCCTCTTCGGGATCCTCTCCATTGTTCCCATGATGATCCCCCACGTCCTGTTTGCCGTCAGCTGGGCTCTGCTTCTCAACCCTTCAAACGGCATGGTAAACATGTTTTTCATGCAGTTCCTGGGGTTGACCGAAGCGCCTTTCAATATCTACACCCTCCAGGGGATGATCCTTGTGGAGGCCCTCATGAACCTCCCCATGGCGTACCTGATCATTGCCCCCGCCATGTCTGCCTTTGACGTATCCCTGGAAGAATCCTCCCGTGTCTGCGGGGCTTCGAATCTCCGCACGGCCTTCAGGGTAACCCTGCCGATTCTCCGGCCGGCTATTTTAGCCGCCATTACACTGGCGGTTGTCAGGAGCTTGGCCTCCTTTGCCGTTCCCTCGGTGATCGGCATGCCCGGACGGAAATACGTCCTGGCCACCCACATTTACCGTGTAATTGCCACGGGCTTTGCCCCGGACTACGGCATGGCGGCGGCGGTGGGCATGAGCGTCCTGGCGGCTTCCATCACGCTTATTTTCCTCTATCGCTACCTCACCTCGGAAGGTGAAAAGTATGTAACCATCTCCAGCCGGGGCTATCGGCCTTCGCTGATCGATCTGAAAAAGGCTAAATATCCCCTGTTCGGGGTTGTAGCCCTTCTCTCCTTTGTGCTGATTATACTGCCCGTTGCAGTGCTGTTCTACACCTCTCTCGTTCCCTATTCCATGACGCCCAGCGAAAAGGCCTTTTCCCTCATGAGCTGGAAGCACTGGATAGCAGTGATTAAAGACCCTATTTCCATGCTTTCCCTGAAGAACAGCCTTTTCCTGGGTGTTGTGGGAGCTACGCTGGGGGTTCTCCTTTCCATCTTTATCGCCTATGCAATTGTGAAGATCCGGACTACCACCTCGGGCATTCTCGAGTCCCTGAGCTTTTTATCCTTTTCCTTTCCCGGAATCGTTATCGGTATTGGCTTTATGTGGTTTTTCGTCTACACACCTCTTTATGCCACGATCTGGGCATTGCTCATCGGGTACATCGCTACCTACCTGCCCTATGGGGTCCGGCCCCTTTCCAGCGCCTTTATCCAGATCCACAGCCACTTGGAAGAATCCTCCCGGGTCTGCGGTGGTGGCGCCCTTTATACCATGAGACGGGTGGTCATTCCCCTGCTGATCCCCGGTATTATTTCCGGTTGGATATTGATGGCTACCATGTTTGTCCGCGAGCTCAGCCTTTCAGTGGTGCTTTCCCGGCCAGGCACTGAGGTCCTGGCCGTTCAGATCCTGCGGTTTGCCGAGGACGGCCTCTGGGGGAGGCTATCTGCCCTGGGAATCATGATGATTTTCATCTCCGCCATCCTGGTGGTCATTGCCTCTTTTGTCGGGGCAAAGCTGACGAATGTAAATAAGGACTGATAGCCGTTTCCACCACTTTCCGTCATTCCGAGCTTGACCGGGGGTGGGGTCAAACCTTCAAAATTCGATTGACAAGGATTTAAAAAGGGAAATTGATAAATGAATTTTGAAGGTTTGATCCCAATTTCTCTTTTTACTCAGGGGGAAGAAGTAGACCTCTTAGTGGAACGGGGAGGTCAATTCATTGCCATTGAATGCAAATACGCAGAACATTTAGATCGGTTAAGCCTGAAAGGAATAAATGCCCTAATCAAATCGTATGGGTCTGAAAGCTTGATCGCAGGGTATGTGGCCTCTAAAACCCCTCGCCGCTATCCTCTAACAGATCAAATATCTTCGGTCCCTGGAAGTTTTATCGATAGAGTTCTCTGATGGAGATCCACGGGCAAGCCCGTGATACCTCCATGCAAGTAAAACGTAGGTTCTAAAACAACACAACATCAGTTGGCCCAACCCGGGAATTAGAAGACATAGGGAGGCAATTATCAGAGGCATTACAGATTAGGCCGGCTGCTGTCCTTTACTCTATTGGACGGGGGAGAGGACTTTACAGAAGAACAATCGCTTAGGAGAATGCTTTAAGAGTTACTTAACTACGTCCGGTGAGTCCCATATTACGTTTAAATAAAGACAATGGTTTTCTTGCATGAACGATGTGGAGATAAATCTCAAAAAGATTTTTTAGAATTTTAAAAAAATCTTGACTTTTTTTGGGGGGGATAATATTATTGCCAAAAGACAGGGAAGGTCTCTTAAAGGAGGTGATATTTATGGAAGTTTGAAGGGAAACGGTAGATTTTTAAGCTGAAATGTTCTTGTAAAACC
>JASEHN010000292.1 GCA_030018715.1 Thermodesulfobacteriota bacterium
TAACAAAGATGATCGAAAAGAGCAATACTTAAATACTTATGCCTGACCCCATTTGTTATATTTTTCGTGACACTTCTTGATATCCGCTGCGCTCAAAGAGACCAGTTTCAATCCGCTGGGCATGGTGGCCAAGTCCAGGAAGGAAGAAGAAGGAGTGCCTATGCCCACGAAATAACCCTCGATAGCCCCGTCTTTGAGGGCATTGACGCTTTCAGCCACGGATAGGTATTTGGCGTCAAAATCCGCAAACGTCAAACCCAGGGCATCGAGGCCGTACTTGATCATCCCGTACGAGCCGCCTCCCTTTGGGCCAAAAGAAAACTTTTTTCCTTTAAAATCATAAATGGTGTTCCCGGCGAAGGTTTTACGGCATCCCCAGTGCCAGTCCCCTTTGTACATGGCGAAGATCGCTCGATGTTCGTATTTAGGCAGTCCGCCCTTGCCGTTGAAAAGCTCCCAATTCCATTCGTTGGAAGACAACCCGATTTTCAGCGTGCCACTTTTGATCCGGATGAGGTTTTCTCCCGACCCGGCGGTGAGCTGAGCGGTAAGCTGCACATCCTTGGAAAACTGGGATACTACCTTGGCCGCTCCCCCTCCCCATATATAGACCTCTCCCCCGGAGCCGGCCGTTCCCAGCATGAACCGATATTTTTTCTCAGCAGCTATGCCTGGAGAAACAGCAACGCTGGATAAAAAAATCATGATGGATAAAAACAGAACGATGGTGAAAATTCTGTGTTTCATTTTTTACCCTCCTTTTTTACTGAATATGGTTGGTGAGGAAAAATTTTTTGCCATAGAAAACTTTGTGACCAATAATATTTCGATTACTCCACTGGGGCAGTTTCCACCTCCACGGCAAAACTGCTGGGAAAGTTTTCGGTCATTAGGGGAAGCATGATTTTTCCTTCTTCTTTCGGCTGCAACACTGGCAGGTCACCCGCTTTTTTGGCTTTCGCCGGGATGAAACCCGCTGCGGAGGCCCCGTCAGGGGTGGTGACCATCACCGAAAACCTTTCTGCTTTCTCGGAGATATTCTTGATCTTTACTTCAAAGTGGAGAGCTGGTTTTCCACCAGCGAATTGTTTAATGACTTTTAAGTAATATTCAATCTGCAAGACTTGGACCTGTGGCGGAGCTATCAAAGAAATGCCCTGTTTTTCTCCCGCCGCCTTGAGAAGAACAGGGCTTGCGAGAACGAGAATGACTCCCCCTATGGCCAAAACATAAAAAAGCCTTTTCATTATTCACCTCCTATATGATTTTTTTATCCCGAAGCCGCTGAATTTCCGCTGCTGGGAAATTCAGGAGTTCTCTGAGAATTTGGTCCGTGTGCTCCCCCAAAGCCGGAGGGGGGCCAAAAATCCCCTTTCCTGCCTGGGACATTTTAATGGGGTTTCCTAAAAGCTTCATCTTTTCCCCCGAGCGATGGGTTGCTTCCACAACCATATCCCGGGAAAGAATCTGCGGATCGCTCAGGGCCTTATCTACTGGATTGATCGGTCCAACGGGAACACGGCCTTCCATCCGCTCCAGCCACTCTTCTCCGCTTCTCTGTAAAAAAACCTCTTCCAGGATAGCGTAGAGTGCTTCTTTGTTTTTCAGGCGGTCGGCTCGGGTTAGAAAACGGGGATCGGATGATAGCTCCTTCCGGTCCACGCCGTCGCACAGTTCCTGAAAAAACTTATCCGTGTTGGCATCGATGACGATGGGAAAAGTTTTTGTCCTGAAGGCCCTGATGGGAATGGCGGAGACATGCCCGGACCCAACGGGTTCAGCAATCTCGCCGGCGTACAGGTTATAAAGACCCCGGTAGATTAAAAGAGCAATCTGACAATCGAGGAGGCTGAGGTCGATCCGTTGCCCCGTGCCTGTTTTCTCCCGCTGATAGAGCGCCGCCAGGACTCCATGAACGGAAAATAGGCCCCCGGCCAGGTCCCCCATGGGAGCCCCCATGCGTACAGGCATTTTTCCAGGCTCCCCAGTGTAGCTCATAATCCCGCCGCGAGCCTGAACGATCAGGTCGAAAGCCGGCCGGTCCTTGAATGGCCCGGTCTGCCCATATCCAGATACGGAACAGCAAATGATCCGGGGGTTGATCCCTTTCAAGGTCTCGTAATCGATCCTCAGTTTTTCCAAAACCCCCGGTCGAAAATTGTCAAAGACAACATCGGACTCGCTGACCAAGCGATAGAAGATCTCCAGGCCTTCTTTGACTTTCAAGTCCAAGGTCATGGATTTCTTGTTGCGGTTGATGCTGATGAAATAAACGCTTTCCCCATGGAAGAAATGGGGTGGCATTCCCCGTCCAATGTCCCCCGCGCCTGGTTTTTCAATCTTGATCACCTCAGCGCCGAGATCGGCCATTATCATCGTTCCATACGGTCCAGCTAAAAGCTGGGATAAATCCAGTATGCGGATGCCTGAAAGTGGTGTACTCATTCTGACCTTTCTTCCTTTGTCAATTTTTTCTCTCTCTTGCCGGAGACTTGCTCACGAATGAATTGTTCAATTTCCTCCAGCGTTGAGTGCACCGGAAAAACGCCATCGATTCCTTGGGCCTTTAACAATGGGATATCCTCTCTGGGAATGATCCCCCCGACCAAGACCAGGATGTCCCCTATCCCTTTGGCTCTCAACAGGGCCATCAATTCCTGGCCCAATTCCAGGTGGGACCCGGAGAGGATGCTTAACCCGAGGACATCTACGTCCTCCTGCATTGCCGCCGAGACGATCTGCTCCATGCTCTGCCTTAGGCCGGTATAAATGACCTCCATCCCGGCGTTGCGCAGCCTCTGGATCACTACCTTAGCGCCGACATCATGCCCGTCCAAACCCGCCTTGGCTATCAAAATCCTTATCGGCCTTCCCTTCTCCATGCCTGACTCCTTGATTAAACTGTTCTTGGCTCCTGGTATTCCCCGAATACCTGCTTCAAGGTGGCCGTGATTTCTCCGATAGTGGCCCGCGCTTCCACGGCCGGGAAAAGCGCCGGAAAGATATTTTCATCGTTCTGGGCTGCCCGGCCGAGTCTGGAAAGCGTTTCCTGTACCTTCTTAGAATCTCGACGGGCTTTCACCGCTTGCAGCCCTGCGATCTGAGCCTCCCGGATTTTCGCGTCTGCCCGGTAGACCTCAAGTGGTTTTTCCTCTTCCTGTGAGGTGAAACGGTTGACACCCACCAATACTTTTTCTCCCCGGGAGATCCTCTCCTGTAGTTCGTAGCTTTGCTTGGCCAAATCTCTTTGTAACGTGCCCTCTTCGATGGCTTTGACGATTCCTCCCCGGCTCTCGATCTCGGCCATGGTCTTGCGCATCTGTTCTTCCATCTGATTGGTCAAAGATTCTACGTAATACGATCCCGCCAGGGGATCCACGGTATCCGTTACCCCGGTTTCATAGGCCAAAATTTGCTGCACCCGTAAAGAAGTGCGAATGGCCAGATCTGTGGGGATGGCGTAGGCTTCATCAAAGCAGGCCATGTTGAGAGAGCGGGTCCCGGCCAAAACTGCAGCCAGGCCAAAATAAGCGGCCCGGGCGATGTTGTTCAATGGCTCGGCCGCAGTCATTCCTCCCCCCAACGCTCCGGTAGAGAACTTCAGGCGCATGGACTCGGGGTTTTGCGCTCCATACCGCTCCTTCATGATCCTGGCCCAGAGCCGCCGGCCCGCCCGCAGCTTGGCCACATCTTCGAAAAGATGAAAATTTCTCCCACCCACAGCCATGTGGAATACGATGAGGGGAGCCACTTGGTCGATGGAATGGCCCCGTTTCAGTACCTCGTCAATGTAAGCCAAGGCGTTGAGAAACGGGAGGGAAACGGACTGCTCGGCCCTGGCCCCATACTCACATAAATGGGTTGCCGACACGCTGACGGGATTGAAGCGGGGAATGTTGTTCAAGCACCATTCGATGGTATCCGCAATCAAGCGCATCGAAGGCTGGGGCGGAAAGATCCAGGTTCCCCTGGCTACATATTCCTTCAGGATGTCATTCTGGACCGTCCCGCGCAGTTGATCGGGAGCGACTCCTTGTTTCTTCGCCACCAGGACATACATCGCAAGGATGACCGCCGCTGTGGAGTTGATCGTGAAGGAGGTGCTCATGCGGTCCAAAGGAATCCCCTCAAAAATCCGCTCCATGTCATCGAGAGTATCCACGGCAACCCCCAGCTTTCCTACATCATACTTGGCTTGAAGATCATCCGAATCCATTCCTAACTGGGTTGGAAGATCGAAGGCCAGGCTCAATCCGGTTTGCCCGCTTTTAAGCAGGAACTTGAACCGCTTATTAGTTTCCTCGCTGGTGGCCATACCAGCATAAGGCCGCATCGTCCAGAGCTGGCTGCGGTACATGGTGGGGTAGATCCCCCGGGCGAAGGGATAGGTTCCTGGATCGCCCAGATCGCCCTGGGGATCGAACCCTGGCAGGTCCTCAGGTCCATAAAAGACTTTCACTTCCTTACCAAAACTCGTGTATGCTTCCCGCACACCCTTTTTCTTTTTACCGCCTTCTGGAGAGACTCCTCCTTTTTCCACGTCAATATCCGACGTGCTCATTCTCTTTTCTCTTTCTTGAATCGCAGACATTGCAGGTTTCCTCCCTTTATCGAATCGAAGACATCCGCCACGAACTACTAGATGTAACTTACTTTCCCTTAACAGGAATTGATTCTTTAATCCATTTCTTGGCATGACTTTATTATTATATTATGGGGGTATCTGCTTGACTCCCCCAAATATTCCATAACATATTGAA
>JASEHN010000293.1 GCA_030018715.1 Thermodesulfobacteriota bacterium
GCAGGGATTTTTTGAAATCGTCATTTGCCGGCTTGGGGGGATTCATTTACCTGGGGGCAAACGAGAAAACCCTACAGGAAAAATTGGTGGAGAAAAAAGAGACCAAAAAAGAGATGGTCTACCGGGTCCTGGGCAAAACAGGCATCCGGTTGCCGGTCATAACCATGGGGGTCATGAATACGGATAACCCCAACCTGGTTCATGCCGCCTTGAATGCCGGCATGTTTCACCTGGATACGGCTCAAACCTATCAGAGGGGGACCAATGAGGCCATGATCGGGGAGGTGCTCCAGGGACGCCCCCGGGATTCATTTATGATCGCCACCAAAGCCCGCCTGCCCAATGATCAAAAGACCGGCCTTTATCCGGCAGAGGCCACCGAAGAAGCCTATACCGCGAAAATTGATACCAGCCTTAAGAGTTTGAAACTGGATTATATCGATATCTATTACCACCACAATGTATGGGTGCGAGAATCCGCCCTGTTTGAACCGACTATGAAATCCCTGGAAAAAGCGAAAAAGGCCGGGAAGATCCGTTTCATTGGTATTACTACCCATCGGAACGAACCGGAAGTGATCCAGGCAGCCATCGATTCCCGGGTTTACGATGTGGTTCTGGCGGCCTATAATTTCCGCCAGAAACATTCGGAAGAGGTGAAGAAGGCCATCGGACAAGCAGCCGCAGCCGGCTTGGGGGTTGTGGCCATGAAAACCATCGGAGGAAACATCCGGGGGGCCTATGCGACCGAGCAGATTGATGCCCGGGCCGCGCTGAAATGGGCTTTGCAGGATACGAACGTGCATACCATTATAGCCGGTTTCACCACCTTTGACCAAATGAATCTGGACCTTTCGGTCATGAAAGATATGGCTCTCACTCAAGCGGAAAAGGCACACCTCCGTCGGGCGACGCTCCTTTCGGGCCTCTATTGCCAGGGCTGCGGGCAATGTTCGAAGCAATGCATAAAGCAACTCCCGATTCCCGAACTGATGCGGGCCTATATGTATGTTTATGGATATCGGAATTTGGGCGCGGCCCAGGATCTCTTGCTTTCCCTGAATCTTCCATCTGAAATATGTCAGGATTGCTCCTCCTGCCCGGTAAAATGTATCAATCAGTGGAAAGTATCTGATAAAATCCTGGATATTGTTCGCCTCCGGGAAGTCCCTGCTGATTTCCTCGCCTAAGGGGTACGGAAAGGGAGGAATGAAAATGAAAAAAATTAGAATATGGGGAATCCCGATTTTCCTTGTTTGCTTTCTCCTGAGGATAAGCTCCCCGTGGGGAGCCTCCCCGGCTGAAGGGAAAACCATTTCTTTCCCGGAAGTAAGCGGCTGGCGGCAGCCTGAGAAGCCACAGGTATTTTCCCCTGAATCGCTCTACGAATACATCAACGGAGCCGCCGATCTTTATTTAAAATACGACTTCCAGGACCTGCAGGTGGCTGAATACGTAAATGAGAAGAAGGCGGCGGTGACCGTTGAGGTATATCGCCATCGGACGCCGACCCATGCCTTTGGGATCTACAGCCAGGAACGCTTAGCCAACGCCGACTTTCTGGATATCGGAGCTCAAGGATATAGCGAAAGTATGGTCCTCAATTTTTTCAGAGGGGTCTATTATGTAAAAATAAGCAGTTACAACACCGGCGCGGAGGATCAAAAGATACGGACAGCTTTTGCCCGAAAGGTGGACCAGGTTTTGGATGGGCAAGCGACCTTCCCGGCCATCCTATCTTCCTTCCCATCCGAAGGGAAAAAGAAGAATACAGAGAAGTTTATAGCCAAAGATTTCCTCGGTTATTCATTTTTGGACTCCGGGTTTACTGCCGACTATGAGATCGCCGGAAAGAAGTTTAAGATTTTTGCCATTGAAGGCAGGAGTGAAAAGGACTGCCGGGATATGGTGGAAAAATACCTGAAAAATACTGGAAACGTGGAGAAGAAACTTGCCGAAGGGCTCTATCGGGTGAAGGACCCTTATCATGGGATGATAGACCTTTTCTGGACAGGCAGATATATCTGGGGAATCATAGATCTGGATGTCCCGGATCTCCGCTCCAGATACCTCAAACACTTTGAAGGCTTGTCCAAGAAATAAAAACGGGGTTTTTAGTTCATCGTTCCTCCCAGGCCGCTCTTAATAAATTTGGATCATCTCCAAATTAGTTGATCAAATTTTTAATGAAAGTCTACCAAGGGCCCAGAAGGAAAGGCCCGCCTCAGGCGGACGCCGCAAGCATCGGCGGGATATCCACTTTCAATAAACCCGAAGCTTACCTTTCCCGCGGATGCGAGTCGCGATTCTCTCTGGCACCCGAATTTCGATCCAGGCTGTCCGTAAGAAAGCAGGGGTACCCTGGTTAAAAAACCCTTGACAGAAATTTTTATAATTTTATAATGAATGAACATTCGTTCGGAAAACTTCTTCACCGCCCCGCCATATAGAGGATATCTATGGAAGTCAAGGCCCGCGTCAAGGACAAGAATTTAATCGGTGAGAAGCGCAAGCAGATCATCGAAGGGGCTATTAAAGTCTTCAAGAAAAAAGGGTACCATAAAGCCACGGTGCGAGAGATTGCCAAGGAGGCTAAAATCAGCCTGGGTAGCATTTACGATTACGTCAATTCCAAAGATGATATTCTCTACCTTTTTTTTGAAAATTATGTTACTACCTTTTTCGAAAAGGTAAAGTCGCGAGCTTCCCATATTTCCGACCCGCTTTTACGGCTGGAAGTCACCTACCGGGCTTTTGTGGAAGCAGCCATGGAGCTGGAAGACCAGGTGATGCTTTCTTATACTCAGGCCCGGTACGTAAAGAAGAATTACCTCAAAATCATTTTACGGAAAGAATCGGAGATCGTCGAACATTTCCGCAAGATTATCAGTGCAATGGGGGAAGGTCCTTTTGATTCTTATCTGAAAGCGAATTTCTTGGTTTTCAGCGGCGTCTTCGGGGTTTTACGCCGGTGGATTTTGAAACCAAATTACAGCCAGAAGGAAATCATTGATTTTTTGGTGCAAACCCAGATTCGCGAAGTAATGCAGAGAACTTCTAAGGGAGGAAAAATATCCTCTAACTTTTTAAAACCTTGAACCTTACGTCTTGCGCCTCACGCCTTGCGGGTTTTGAGAAGGAGTCGTAGTATGTTTGATCAAAAGAAGATTGAGGACATAAAGAATCAAAGTAAAAAGTGGAATGAGCGGGTGGAAAAGTCCCTGGATAAGAACCCCGAAAGGAAAAAAGATTTTCAGACAACTTCCGGGATTCCGGTGCAAAGGGTTTTTTCGCCGGAGGACACCGCTGAATTAGATTACCAGAGGGATCTTAACCTCCCGGGAGAATACCCTTACACCCGCGGCGTCCAGCCCACCATGTACCGGGGGCGGTTCTGGACGATGCGACAGTACGCCGGGTTCGGCACGGCCGAAGATACGAACAAACGTTACCGCTACCTCTTAGAACAAGGCCAAACAGGCATTTCCGTAGCCTTCGACTTACCCACCCAGATCGGTTATGATTCCGATCACCCTTTGGCCCGGGGAGAGGTGGGCAAAGTGGGCGTGGCCATTGATTCGGTTAAGGATATGGAAGTGCTTTTCGACCGGATTCCCTTAGAAAAGGTATCCACCTCCATGACCATCAACTCTCCGGCCAGCATTCTTTTGGCCATGTACATTGCTGTGGCCGAAAAACAGGGCATAACACCGGATAAAATTAACGGAACCATCCAGAACGACATTCTCAAAGAATATTCATCCCGGGGAACGTATATCTTCCCGCCGAAACCTTCCATGCGCATCATCACCAATACTTTCGAGTACTGCGCCAAGGAGGTGCCCAACTGGAACACCATCAGCATCAGCGGATACCACATGAGGGAAGCAGGTTGCACGGCAGTGCAAGAAGTGGCTTTCACCCTGGCCAATGGCATTGCCTATGTGGAGGCAGCCATCCGCGCCGGGCTGGATGTGGATGTTTTCGGGCCGAGGATTTCTTTCTTTTTCAATGCCCACCTGGATTTTATGGAGGAAGTGGCCAAGTACCGGGCCGCTCGCCGGCTCTGGGCCAGGATCATGAAAGAGCGCTTTCAGGCCAAGAACCAGCGTTCATGGATGCTGCGCTTCCACACCCAAACCGCGGGGTGTACCTTAACCGCTCAGCAGCCGCATAACAACATCATCCGGGTTGCCTGGCAGGCCCTGGCTGCTGTGTTAGGGGGGACCCAATCTTTGCACACCAACTCAATGGATGAGGCCCTGGCTCTGCCATCCGAACAATCCGTGCAAATTGCCCTGCGCACCCAACAACTGATCGCTTACGAGTCAGGCATTGCCGACACGGCCGATCCCTTAGGCGGCTCCTTCTACCTGGAAAAACTGACCGATGAGATCGAGAAAAGGGCCAGTGAATACCTGGCCAAAATTGACCAGATAGGCGGATCAGTGGCTGCCGTCGAAAAGGGGTACATCCAGCAGGAGATCCAGGAGAGCGCGTACCAGTATCAGAAAGAGATCGAAACCGGGGACCGGGTAATCGTGGGAGTGAACAAGTTTCAGGTGAAAGAACCGCCGCCCAGGGGTTTGTTAAAAGTTGACCCCGAAGTCCGGGAAGTGCAGATTAAACGACTCGCTGATCTCCGGGCTTCCCGGGAACAGAACCAGGTCAAAACATCCCTTGAGGAATTGAAAAAAGTGGCTCAGGGGGATGGGAATTTGATGTTGC
>JASEHN010000294.1 GCA_030018715.1 Thermodesulfobacteriota bacterium
AAGTCACTTACTCCGTCATTCCGGCGAAAGCCGTCCGCCTCAGGCGGACAGAATTGCTCGAATATCCTGGATTCCGGGTCGCGCTTCGCTTGCCCGGAATGACGATTTCATCTAAAAATTACCCTCTTCGGGATGGTTTTCAAACAGTTAAAGTGTTACAAAAAATTTGGGTTTAATATGGGAAATTTATTTGTATTCTTTGTGCGCTGCGACCTCTGTGGCTTATAGAAAGGAATTTGGATGTCTGGCAATTTGGTTTTGGAGCTAAAGAAGTTAATCATCGAAACCCTGAAACTGGAAGAAATCTCACCGGAAGATATCGAGGATGACGGCCGGTTATTTGGAGATGGTTTGGGCCTGGATTCTATTGACGCTTTGGAATTGGTGGTAGCCCTGGAAAAGGCCTACGGCGTGGTTATCCCCGATTCCGAGGTTGGAGAACGCGTTTTCCGTTCGGTCAACACCCTGGCCCAGTTTGTAAGGGAGCGTTCAGCTAAAAATGAAACTACGCATAGCGCAGAGCGCAAAGAGCGAAGAGTGAAGAATATTTAGCTAATGGCTGATAGCTGAAAACTAAATCGATATGAAAAACGACGAGACAGAGATTAAAGTCCGCTTCAACGAGGTGGATTCGTGGGGGATAGTCTGGCACGGCCATTACATCGCCTGGTTCGAAGTTGGGCGGATGGCTCTGTTAAGCAAGTTTCATCTGCTTCCCCGGGACTTCACCCAGATGGGATATATTGCGCCGGTAGTGGATTTAAAGTGCCTTTACAAAGAACCAGCCCGTTTGGATGAAGAGATTCTCATCCGCACTTCGGTCGTTAAACCTACCAAAGCGGCGCTCACCTTTCGCTTCCAGGTCTTACGTAAAAAGGACGGAAAACTTCTCGCTTCAGGGGAGGAAACTCAGGTGCTTTTAACCCTCGACGGCCGCATGCTCTACATTATCCCCCAAGACCTGAAGGAAAGACTAAAGCCCCTCTTTGATTACCTGGAAGAGCCCGATTCCGCTGCCTGAAGGAACTTCCACACTTCCCGGTTAAAACGCGCCGGCTGCTCCTGCATGGGGGAATGACCGCAGCCTTCCAGTATCTTAAGGGTGGCCTGGGGGATCTTGCTCTTGAGGAAGGAAGCATCCTTAAGCGGAGCAATCGGGTCTTTGCCTCCCCAGAGAATTAAAGTGGGCTGCTTAATAGAGGCCAGCTTGGGACGGATGTCAAAATCGATGATGCTGGCGGAAAGCTGGACGGCCGGGGTCATGGGCAGAAAAGGCTTTCCAGTAAGCGGTGATCTGGGAATCGACTGGAAAAATTCTTTGGAAGTCTTTGGTTGTTGCCTCTTGATGAAGTTTTCGATCATTGCTTTGAATTCTTCCCGCAGGGTTCCTTCGATGGATTCAAAGCGCGATTCCGGCCCCATGATTTTTTTGGTCAGGGCATAGCTCAAAAATTCCGCTTTATCCCCGATGCCCACGGCATCGACCACCACTAATTTTTTTACCCGTGAATCAGGTTGGGCAGCCAAGTTTAGCGCTACCAGCGCGCCCATGGAATGGCCTACGATGTTGACCTGGGCCAAATGCCGCTCCTTTAAAAACTGCTCCACGATTTCGGTTAGCCATTCAATGGAATAATCCGTCTCCGGCTTATCCGAATTTCCGAATCCGGGAAAGTCGATAGCCATCGCCTGGTAAGCGGAAGGAAAAAAAGGAAGGTTGGCTGCCCAGTCTTTCCAGTATCCTCCCAGCCCGTGAAGGAAGAGAAGGGGGTCGCCCTTGCCCGCGGCCACGAAAGCTATGTTTATACCGGCAAGCGAAACCTTTTGCGGATAGAAAGGGGATTCGCTGAGAGGACAGCAAGTTTCTTCTCCATTTTTTTGCCCGAAGGCCAAAGGAGAAATAAAAGATAAAATCAAGATGGGCAGGAGAAAAATAAATTTCAATAATTTCACCCCTGGCGAATCATTCGGCCTTCCTCGAAGGATTCTTGGTGAAGGCCAGGAGAATCTGGCCATAAGCCACCTTCTCGTCCCCGACGGAGGCTTCAGCGGCGAATCGGTATATCGAAGACAGGCTTTGAGTCAGTTCGACCTTAAGGGTAATCTGTTCTCCCTGAACCGGGCAGCGATGGAATTGAAAATCAGAAACCCCGGCAAAGAGGCCGACAAACTGAACTCCGGGGCTTTCTTCCCGGGCTTGAGCGCCCAGGACGAGGCCGCCCACCTGGGCCAATGCCTCTAACAGGAGTACGGGGGGGTAGAAGGGATGCCCCTGAAAAAACCATTCACTTCCGGTTAAATTTTTTATCCCGATTCCTTTTTTCCCGGGATCCATCTGGAGGATGCGATCCACCAATAGAAAAGGATAGCGGTGGGGAAGGATTTTCTGAATCTCCCGGTTTTCCATCATAAGTCGAACCCCACTTCCCGCACGGCCACCCTCAAGACCAAATCGGCCTCAGCGGCGGCTTCATCGCCGACCTGGGCCTTCCCTTTAAACTTCCAAAGATTTTCTTCTCTGGCCGTTAGATTGACCAGGAAATCCAGCCGGTCACCGGGAAGGACGGCTCGCTTGAACCTCACCCGCTCGACTTTTTCGAGAGAGGCCTGCACCTTCCCACGGCTGTGCGACCCTTCCAAAAGAATTAGGGCGCTCTGTATAATTCCTTCCAGGGTTAGGACCCCCGGCATGATCGGGTTGCCGGGGAAGTGGCCGGAAAGACATGGCTCATCTGCTGATACCCATTTGACTGTTTTGATCATTTCATCCCGCTTAAGCTCGTCCACCCGGTCTAAAACAACCGTTGAAAAAGGGTAGCCCAGCCGGTGAAACAGTTCTTCCCGTTTTTTACGTTCAACCAAGCCAGCGTTTTCTTCGTTTATAATGTTTAACCTCCTTATAGCTTTTCCGTGAACCCACCCAGCTCAGGTCGAGGTAAAATTCCTTGATGTCTTCATTTTCCCGGAATCGGTGTGCAATACTCCGGATATAGCCTTCAGGGTGGAAGTCTTGCCGGCGCCATTAGCGCCGAGGAGCGTCACGATGGGGAATTGGACCCCCGTATCCAGCGGAAGCGTTCTTTTTATTCAGCCAAACGAAGAACATCAATTGAAAAATGCCGGAGAGGACCCCTTTGCCTTTGGGTATATTATCCCCTCCGGGGTTCCGGAACTATAAGATGGTATAGGAGTTTATTGCCTGCGCAAGCTGAGCTTACGCAGGCAGCAGCAAATATTCCGGGAAACCCGAAACCCTTATTAGGTAGATCCTTTTTTGGTCTCTTCCTCGCTGGAAGAAGAAGAGGTCTTCACGTCTTCGATCCCCAGATAAATCGCCAGGGCCCCTCCCAGAGCCAGGATTACGGGGATGCTTCCTTTTAAAACTTCCAAGAATTGAACCCACCAGGCAATCAAACCTACCACCCCGATGATCACGGCCACGATTCCACCGAGCAGGATCTTCATCTCTTTGGTTCCTCCTTAGTTTTTTATTTAATAATATTGGAACTTATCTGATTTGTCAAAGGATGAAATTAGGGCCTATAAGTAGTCCAAAAAGTTGGACCGGATGTAGGAAAAATTGCGCTGAATGTTCTTTTTCCCCTGAATGATTTCCCCATGCCCGGAAAGAAGCCACTCGGCATCTAACCGGGCCAGGATTTCGATAGAATTTCGCAGGAGGCTGCCATCTCCTCCAGGAAAGTCCGTCCGCCCCACGCCCATGGCAAAGACCACATCTCCAGTGAACAGGGCTTTTTTTTCCGGCCAGTACAGGCTTATAGATCCCGGTGAGTGGCCGGGGGTGTGCAAAACCTGGAAGGTTTTATTGCCTAATTTAAATTCCCCCTCCTTGAGGTAGAAATCAACTTTTGTCTCGGGCATGTCCATCCCGAAAGCCCTGTAGAATTGCCTCCCGACCTCCTGCATAAATTTTTCCTCGTCCTGGTGCAGGGCCGTTAAAACTCCGGCCCGGGCAAAAGTCGGCGTGGCCTCAAAGTGGTCGGGGTGGACATGGGTGGCTATGATCAGTTGGATGTCTTCGAAGCGGTTGCCGTCTTTTTCCATCCCGTTGATTAAATTTTTGACCAAATGCTGATGGCCCGGATCGATGAGAAGAGGCTTATCGCCGCCAATCAGATAACTGTTGCAGTTATTCTCCTGTGTGCTTTTCCAGGGGTAGGCATAAAGATCAGAATCGAGTTTCATAAATTCTCCGTGTCACTCTTTCTCCGCGTCTATCTTTTTTCCGCTTTTTCAAATAGCTGTTCGATGGTCATCGGAAGGATGGGTAAAGGGTCGATAGGGCGTCCATCATGCCTTAGTTCAAAGTGAAGGTGGGGCCCGGTGGATTTGCCCGTACTGCCCACTCCTCCAATCGCCTGCCCTTGACGCACAGCCTCTCCTTCTTTGGCGATGATTACGTTCATATGCCCGTAGATCGTTGTATAACCCAGGTCGTGCCGCAGGACAACTACATTACCATACCCTGTCCGAGAATTGCGGGCGAGAATGGCTTCTCCATCCATGGCAGCTTTAACCTCTTGGTAAGAAGGAGAAGCAATGTCAATCCCGGCATGAAGCCTTTTTCCCCGGGGACCAAAAGGGGAATTGATCTTTCCCTGGATAGGCCAGATAATGTCCAGTTCTTTTCCCAGACAGGGAGGCTTCTCTCCTTCTTTTTCAATACCTGCCGGAGGAACTGGTATTTCTTCGGTTTCCAGCGAG
>JASEHN010000295.1 GCA_030018715.1 Thermodesulfobacteriota bacterium
CGGGGGGCGTTTTCCCCGGCCCACCCGCGAAGAAATCAGCGCCTTATGATTCCAATCCCGCCATGGCGGGACCAGGCCCCCGGACCATGGGGTCCCTCTGACCTTACGCCCCACCTCTTTTCAAAGGGTTACAACTGGTGATTGTCGGGAAGGTAAGAATCGTGAGGGCGCAAGGCGGAAAGCGTAAGCGGGAATTTCTCCCTCGCGCCCTCGCGCCTTGCGACTTAGGGGATTTCAACCCGGAAAACTATTTTTCAATTTTGGCGTACTGAACGGAAAACCCCGCTGCTTCCAGCGCTTTTTTGATTGGCTCGAAGTAGAAGGTCTTGAGCTTAAAAACTATCACTCTTTTGCCTGGTTCGTCGGCGGCATCCGTGACCACGCTGATGATGTTTACGTTATGCTCCTTGATAATCCTGGTCATTTCGGCCAGGGCTCCGGGTTTATCCTCCACGAGCAGTTCTAATCGGCTGCCTTTTTCCTTCATGCCCATCACTTCGATGAGTATTTCCATGACGTCATTTTCAGTGAGAATTCCTACCAGGTTGCCATCCTCCACCACGGGCAGACAGCCGATTTTGTTGTCGTGAAGAAGAGTGGTGGCTTCCTCTACCGAGATGTCCGGAGAAATGGTTATCACGTTGCGGGTCATGATTTCCCCGACCGTGAGCTTATCCAGGAGGTAGTGGAGTTCCCGCACCTCTAAAGAAGTTGCCGGAGATGCTTCAGCCTTACGGATGTCCATATTGGTCACCAATCCGATTAATTTCTTTCCGTCAACGACCAGTAGATGGCGGATGTTTTTTTCCTGGATGATTTTTTTGGCCGTCGTCATCCGGTCATCTTTGCCGATGGTGATGAGATCCTTTTTCATTTTTTTTCTGACCAGCATATCATCCCCTCCCGTATAGAAAATTAAAAACCATAGACAGTATGATCAGTTTATGAAATATGGAGAAAGGAGTCAAGGGATATTTCCCGCGGATGCCCCCTCCTTCATCACCCTCCTGCCTGGTCCCGGCGCTGGAAGGTCCTCCCAGGCCCGGGGTGCGGGGCGCTTCACTTGGCAGCATGATGTACTAGCCGTTTCATGGATGGGGCGGGAAAAGACGCCCCGCCTCAATCTGCGGAGACGCGACTTAAACCTTTGGGGAAGGTTTTTCCCGGCCGATGCTGCCCGCGTTCATCGCCCCGCACCCCGGGCCACGAATAGTGATTCTGTAAAAGTGAAGACTGGCAGGAATTCCATCCTCTTGACACAACCCGAATATTTTTCTATATTACGCTGGAATTACCGGGCTGGCTGCAGGTACGAAAGGAAAGAAAACTCAAATCAAGTAGTATTAATGAGCAGGGCAGCTTTGAGTATGACTCCCGCACCAATTAGGTCTTCCCCCGCATAAGGAGAAAAAGCCATGGGAAAATGGATGGATGGCTATCTGGCCAAGCTGGGAAAAATTCAGCAGGAAAGCATTGAAGGAGGCGGACAGGAACGGATTCAGGTGCAACACGGCCTGGGTAAGCTTACTGCCAGAGAACGCATTGGTAAACTTGTCGATCCCGGGACCTTTGAAGAAATCGGCTCCCTGGTTAGAGATAATCGCCAGCCGTTGGACGGAAAACAGAGACCCAGCCCGTATGATGGGGTTATAACCGGCTTTGCCAAAGTGAACAGCCGTTCTGTAATTCTATATTCGGCGGATTTCACAGTCCTCTCAGGTTCACTGGGCGATCAGGCCGCCTGGAAATTAGCAGATCTGGCCCGGATGGCCGGGCAAATGCAGTTACCCCTGATCGGCATCATCGATGCGGCTGGAGAAAGACTTAGCTTTAAAGGCGGAGATATCGGCCTGAACGGCCTGGCCCAGTTTCTGCGCAATTATTCCCTGATCTCCGGAATCGTTCCCCGAATTTCTCTCGTTTTGGGCCCCTGCGTGGGGGTTTCTGCCGTTCTTCCTGTTCTCTCGGATTTTTCAATCATTCATCGCCAAAGGGGGTTTCTATGGCTGGGCGGCGACAAGCAATCCTCTGATGCCGGATCGGCCGAGTTCCACATGGAAAAGAGCGGCCAGTGCGATCTTATTGCCGAAAGCGATGAAGAAGCCATCGCTATGGCCAAGAAACTTCTTGGCTACCTGCCCCAGAACTGCTGGGATAAACCACCGGTTGTGGAAATGGGGGACGATCCGGAGAGAAGGGAAGAAGACCTGCTTAACATCATGCCCGATGACCCAAGGTTTACCTACGACATCCATGAAATTATTGAACGGGTCGTGGACAAGGGTGAATTTTTTGAATTGAAAGAAGACTTTGCCAACCACCTGGTGATTGGATTTTGCCGCCTGGGCAATCAGGTTTGCGGCCTGGTGGCCAATAATCCCGACGAATTGAGCGGGATACTGGAACCGGACTCCTCGGATAAATATGACCGGTTCATGAATTTCCTGGATGCCTTTAATATTCCCCAGATCAACCTGGTGGACACAACCGCTTTTCCCCCCGGGGATAAATGGGAAAGAATGGGTGTGATCCGGCATGGAGCAAAGTTATTGCATTCCTACGCCAACCTCACCTGCCCGAAGGTGACGGTTGTCTTAAGACGCTCCTACGGGGGTGCGAATATCGTGATGGGGTGTTCGGCCATGTTTCCTGATTTTATCTATGGATGGCCGACAACCGAGTTTGCCCCCACCGGCCCGGAGACCGTGGTACATGCAGTTTTTCACAAAGAGTTAACCAAAGCCAAAGAGGAAGGGAGATACGACCAGGTATATAATTTTTTATTGAATATTTTAAAGGAACAGTTCAGCGTCCTGAATATGGGCAAGTTCTGGACCACTTATTATACGGTCCACGAAGTCATCGAGCCGCGGGACACCCGGCCCAGAATCATAAAAGCCCTGCGGGCGCTTGCGGACAAGAGCGAAGCATTGCCTGACCGGAAGCGGTCGATCAAACCGGCCTGAGCGATATTTTACGAGGTGAAAAAATGGGTGAGCGCATGAATGAAGGCATTCAAAAGCTTAAGGAGATTCAGCAAAAGAATCTTTTAGGCGGCGGTCTGGAGCACATCGAAAGGCAGCATAGCCGGGGGAAAATGACTGCCCGGGAGAGGATCGATTGCCTTATCGAGCCCGGAACGTTTCAGGAACTTGGATCCTGCGTGGGTACAACCGGGTCCCGGATTGACGGGAAAAAATCCGAAGCTCCCTGCGATGGGGCGATCATCGGAACGGCCAGGGTCGACGGTCGGATGGTGGCGGTTTATGCCAGCGACTTTACCGTATACGGCGGTTCCATCGGAACTCAGCATTTGCAGAAGTGCGCTCAGTTGATCAATCTGGCTGCCCGCTGGGGAATCCCCATGCTGTGGTTGCTGGATTCTTCCGGGGGCCGGTTGGGCTACCGGGATGTTCCGACTGGAGGGCTGGACTGGTACTTTGCCCTCGAATCCCGCTACTCGGGTTTGATTCCTCAAATCAATGTTCTGATGGGTCCCTGCATTGCCGGTCAGGCATACGCCCCTGCCCTCTGCGATTTCCTGCTCATGAGCAGAGTTTCGGCCAACCTGTGGCTGGGAGGTCCCCGGATGACCGAGGCAGCCACTTCGGAAAAAATTGGGCGAGAGGTGGGCGGGGCGGATTATCACATGACCCACAGCGGCACCTGTGACGTGGTGGGAGAAACCGACGAAGAGACAATCAAAAAAGCTCGCCAGCTGTTGAGCTATCTCCCCTCGAATTATCGGGAACCCCCCCCCTATAAGCAGCCTGCCGATGATCCGGGAAGGGAAGTAAATGGGCTTCTGGATATCGTTCCCGATCAATACGATCTGACCTATGACATGCATGAGGTAATTAAACTTCTGGTGGATGATGGAGATTATTTTGAAATTAAGGAAACCTATGCCCCGAATCTCCTCACCTGTTTTTGTCGCTTTAACGGAGAAGCTGTCGGGCTGGTAGCCAATAATCCCGGAGAGCCCGGGAGTATTCTGGCGATTGATTCCTGTGACAAGTATTACCGTTTTCTTCAGGTATTGGATGCCTACAACATTCCCCTGGTCAACCTGGTGGATACCCCTCCTGTAGTCCCCGGAGAAGAGCAGGAAACCAAGGGCCTACTCCGGCATTTCGGGAAGATATTGGAGACGTATGCCACAGCCACAATTCCGAAAATTAGCGTGATCCTGAGGGAAGCCTATGCCGATGCGGGCAGCATAATTATGGGCGGAGTGAAAGGAATGGGAGTTGATCTTTGCTATGCCTGGCCGATTGCCCGGTTTGCTGTTCAGGCCTCCCAGTTCGATATACGCCGGGCTTACAGCCAGGGTGTTGAAGAAGATGCCCATGAGGGTTACCTGAACCGCTCCCGGGAAAAAGTGGATGTTTTTGAAGCGGCCAAAAGCTGGACTGCCCAGGTAGTCGATGAAGTTATTGAGCCAAAAGAAACCCGAAAAAGAATCATCGAGGCCCTGCAGATTACCCGCAACAAAAGAGAAAAGTTGCCGCAAAGGGCCAAATATCACGGAACACCGCCGACTTAATTTATTTTTATATGAAATTACTTTTTTAACTTTAGCCCCGCCGTCGGCGGGATCACTTTCGACACTGAGCTTGAAATGGTCAATTATCAATGTTCAATGATCATTGCTAATTGATAACTTGATTGTATAGGAATTTCCTTTTTTAACTTTAGGGGTCCCCGG
>JASEHN010000296.1 GCA_030018715.1 Thermodesulfobacteriota bacterium
GTCTGGGTGGAACGCGCCGGAAGCATCGGCCGGGTTTCCGCTTGGCCACGAAGAATCCCGCTCGTTTCCGCCGGAGGAGGCGGGGGGCGTTTTCCCCGCCCCACTTACGAAGAAATCAGCGCCTTATGATTCCAAGCGGGCCGCCCAGACCCCCGGACCTGGGAGGGCCATCCAGCGCCGGGACCGGGCGGGATGGTGATTATTTCGGGAGCATAAGGCGTTCATTCTTTCATCGGCAGGGGCCAGGGCGAATTTGAACTTGACATATGGCCCGTGATTCTGGTATTAAAGAATCCCTTTGGATTACGGCCTAAGGAGGTTTTGATCAATGGTCAAAGAATACCTGTTGGCGCCGGGACCCACACCGGTTCCTCCGGAAGTCCTGCAGCGGATGGCTGAGCCCATCATCCATCATCGTGCGCCCGTTTACGAAAAAATTCTGGAGGAAGTGCGCGAAGGGTTGAAATATCTCTTTCAAACCAAGAAAGAAGTGTTGATCTTTGCTTCTTCGGGAACGGGGGCGATGGAAGGGGCCGTTACCAATACGCTTTGCGTCGGAGATAAAGCCCTGGTCGTCGAAGGAGGAAAATTCGGGGAACGCTGGGCCAATATCTGTAAGGCCTACGGCGTGAAAGCGGAGATTCTTTCCGTAGAATGGGGACAGGGCATCGATCCAGCCCTGATCGCTAAGGCCTTACAGGCGGACCCTTCGATCAAAGCTGTCTTCACCCAGGCTACGGAGACTTCCACGGGTGTGCTTTTTCCGATCAAGGAAATTGCCGCAATTGTTTCCCGTTTCCCGGAAACGATCATGGTGGTGGACGCGATTTCCCATCTGGGCGCCGTGGAGCTCCCCATGGATGAATGGGAGTTAGACGTGGTCGTGGCCGGCTCGCAAAAAGCCCTCATGCTGCCACCCGGCTTGGCTTTTGCGGCCCTGAGCGACAAAGCCTGGGAGTTCGTGGGCAAGTCCACCCTGCCCAGGTTCTACTTCGATTTCAAAAAGGAGTTGAAAAACCTGATCCAGAATCAAAGCGCCTATACCCCGGCAGTATCCCTGGTCATGGGTTTGGCCGAGTCGCTTAAGAAGATCAGGAAAGAAGGCCTGGAGAATGTTTTCGCCCGCCATGCCAAACTGGCCAAAGCTACCCGGGAAGCCATGCTGGCTCTCGGCCTCACGCTCTACGCCCCGCAAGCCTACTCCAACGCCGTAACTGCCGCGGTAGCGCCCCCGGGAGTGGATGCCCAGAAGGTCGTGAAGATCCTCAGGGATAAGCACAACCTGACTATTGCCGGCGGTCAAGACCAGGCCAAGGGTAAGATATTCCGC
The DNA here is from genome assembly GCA_030018715.1 of Thermodesulfobacteriota bacterium. Lineage (GTDB taxonomy): Bacteria > Desulfobacterota > SM23-61 > SM23-61 > SM23-61 > JAHJQK01. Next base: position 1,331 of record JASEHN010000296.1, read on the forward strand.
ATTGCCCACCTGGGTTATGTGGATAAGTTTGACGTGATCATGGGCGTGGCCGCAGTGGAAATGACCCTTAAAGAATTAGGCTATGAGGTGGAGATGGGAAAAGGTGTGCGGGCGGCGATGGAAGTGATAACAAAATAGGTCATAAAGACAGGTTATAGGTCATAGGTTATGGGTTATAGGAAAAATGATAATTAATTGCCTTACGCCTTAAGCCTTGAACCTTGAACCTTTATTCTTTAGCCCATTACCCATTACCCATCACCTATTACCTATTTTTTATATGACCGGTTTCCGTGAATTAAAGGTTTGGCAAAAAGCAAAGGAATTGGCAGTAGAAATTTATCAAATAACTCAAAAAGACCCCTTCAATAAAGACTTTTCATTAAGAGATCAAATTCGTCGCGCGGCCGTCAGCATTCCAAGTAATATTTCTGAAGGAGACGAGCGTGGATCGAATAAAGATGCGGTAAGATTCTTTTACATTGCCAAAGGATCATTGGCTGAATTGCAAACCCAGATAGAAATAGCTTATGAAATTAGATATCTTGATGAACAGACTTTGAATGATTTGCAAGAGAAATGTACTACGATAGGTAAAATGTTGGGGAGTTTAATAAAAGTAAGAGGTCAGGGGTAAGAGGTCATAGGTAATGGGTATTTGACTAAAAAATAAAGGTTCAAAGCTTGAGGCCAAAGTCAATTAATTACCTTTTTTTCCTATAACCTATAACCCAGTACCTATAACCCATGACCTATAACCTATTACCTAAAGGTTTTTATATGGCCAACATCATCATAATCGGGATGCAGTGGGGAGACGAGGGCAAAGGGAAGATCGTTGACCTTTTGACCGAATTTGCCCAGGTAGTTGTTCGCTTCCAGGGCGGGAATAATGCCGGCCACACCGTGGTTGTTGGACAGCACAGGGTCATTTTACATCTGATTCCCTCGGGAGCGCTTTACCCTGATAAAAAGTGTGTGATCGGGAACGGTGTGGTGGTGGACCCGCAGGTTTTATTGAGGGAGATTGATGAGCTGCAGAAGTTAGGATATTTTAAAGACGATGAACAATTGATGATCAGCGAGGAAGCCCACCTGATCATGCCCTACCACAGGCGCATTGACGTGGCCCGGGAGCGCATGAAGGGCGAGGGGAAAATCGGCACCACGGGAAGAGGGATCGGTCCGGCTTACGAGGATAAAATCGCCAGGGAAGGAATACGGGTGGGAGACCTCTTCGACGAAACGGTTTTTCGCAAGAAATTAGAAGCCAATTTGGCGGCAAAAAACCCCTGCCTGGAGACTTGCCTGAGGGACAAAGGATTCGACCCGGAGGCAATCTTCCAGGAATACATGGAATATGCCGGGCGGCTTATAAAATACGTGGCTAATACTTCTGTCTTCATCGACCGTGAGATCAAGCAGGGCAGCCATATCCTTTTTGAGGGAGCGCAGGGGACCCATCTGGACGTTGACCACGGCACCTATCCTTTCGTAACCTCTTCCAACACCGTAGCCGGAGGGGCCTGCACGGGAGCGGGGATCGGGCCGACCAAAATCACCGAGGTAATTGGCGTCTCCAAAGCGTACACAACCCGGGTGGGCGAAGGACCTTTTCCCACCGAGCTTAAAGACGAGGTGGGGGAAAGAATTCGGGAGCTGGGCCGGGAATTCGGAGCAACCACCGGAAGGCCGCGGCGATGCGGTTGGCTGGATATTCCCCTGCTGCGGGAGGCGATCCGCCTGAACGGCCTCACCGGAATCGCCCTGACCAAAATGGACGTGCTCAGCGAGTTTGAGACCATCAAAATTTGCACTTCGTACAAATATCGAGACAAGCGCTGCGAAGGAGTCCCTTCGCAGACCCATGTCCTTAAGGAATGTGAGCCGGTGTATGAAGAAATCCCGGGGTGGAAGGCAGAGTTGAGGAATGCGCGCGATTTCCATGACCTTCCGCCGAAGGCCCAGGATTATGTCAGACGTGTGGAGGAGTTGACAGACACAGAGGTGATCCTGGTTTCTGTGGGCGAGCGCCGGGAGGAGACTATTTTGCGGCGTAACCCCTTTGAATTAGGCCCTCGCCTTTCATAAAAAGCTTGCTCAATGGAGGAAATCAATTTAGAATAAATAAATTATTCGGGACACAGATTTACACAACCCGGCAACGCCGCAACCCAAAATTTATTGGACACAGATGAACGCAGATAAACACAGATAAAATTAAAATATGCTTAACAAAATTTCAAGAAATTGAACGTTAGTAGTACAGATAAAAATTTTATGAAATTTTAAACCATTTGAATTCTTCTATTTGTTGAATTTTTGAATCCGTATTTATCTGCGTTCATCTGCGTCCAATAAAAACATGAGCCGTTAGCTCAGTTGGTAGAGCACCTGACTTTTAATCAGGTGGTCGTGGGTTCGAGCCCCGCACGGCTCACCAATAAAAAACGCGGAGAAGCTACCCTGTCCCTGGCCGAGGTGAGGGGGTCAAAAACATCATGCGGTAATGGTCGCCAAATCCTTCACGGTCTTGACTTGCCGCCATTCTTTTGATTCATGAGTAGCGTGCCACAAATCATATTCTTGCTGAAGGCCTAACCAAAGGTTAGGGGTAGTGTTGAAGGCGCGCGAGAGCCTCAAAGCCATGTCGGGAGTAATCGCCCCCCGCTGGTTTATAACCTTGGAAACTGTCTTCCGGGACACCCCTAAAATGCCGGCCAAATCCGTGATGGAAATGGATAGGGGAATCAGATGGTGGTTTTTCAAGATCCGTCCGGGATGGACCGGGGGTCTTTTCCGTTCTCGCATAAATACACCTCTCTAATGCTTCCTTTAGTGATAATCCTCATAATTCACTTCGTAAGAGTGCCCTTCTTTAAAAATAAAAGTGATTCGCCAATTGCCGGAGACTTTGACGGCCCAACGGTTTTCCTGTTTGGGTAACAAAAGATGAAGGTCCGCCCCTGAGTAACCCATGTCTCTAATCTCTCGCGCCTGGTTAAGGCGGTCCAAAATATCTTCCAGCTTGGCGGCATGTTTGGGTTGAATCCCCCTTTTTGTGCTGTCATAAAAGAAATCTTCCAGCCCTTTATGAGAGAAAGATTTTATCATGGATAGATTGTAACCTTAATGGTTACATTTGTCAAGGTCTTTTGGGACAGGGGAAAGATTAAAAGGGAGGAAACTTGATTCACGGTTCCATTTCCTTCGCTACTGCAAGAGGAATAACTTTTCTGCCATTCCGGCTCTGATTAAAACTTGCTTCCAGGGCAAGAGTAGCATCCCTCTTCATGTCTGGTATCAAGTGCGCGTATTTTGTCGGTCATAGCAAGGGTCTTGTGGCCCACAAGCGCTTTAATCGTTAATAGTGGGA
>JASEHN010000297.1 GCA_030018715.1 Thermodesulfobacteriota bacterium
TTCGGCATGCTCAATTTGATGAGGATCATGGTAGAAGAAGGTTACACCATCGAAGAGGTGGACGCCATAACGGGTCCGGCTATGGGGCGCCCCAAAAGCGCTGCTTTCGGGACTACGGATCTGGTGGGCCTGGATACCTTTGCCCATGTGGCCAAGAATCTGTATGAAAACGCCGCCAATGATGAGATGCGGGAAGTCTTTAAGATTCCCGATTTTGTTAAGAAGATGATCGAAAATAACTGGCTCGGCAACAAGACTGGACAGGGCTTTTACAAACGGATCAAGTCGGAGGCCGGGAAAGAGAAGTTGGTGCTGGATTATAAAACCATGGAGTACCGTCCCGCGCAAAAAGTCAAATTTCCCTCGCTGGATGCGGTCAAAGCAGCGGTCGGCGCGCCCAACAAGGCCAAGGCCCTGATCTACGCCGAGGACCGGGCCGGCCAGCTCGCCTGGAAAATCACCCGGGATTCCCTGCTTTATACGTCCGGGCGGATCCCGGAGATCGCCGATGATCTTTATAATGTGGACAATGCCGCCAAGTGGGGCTTCAACTATGAAGCCGGGCCCTTCGAGTCCTGGGACGCCATCGGGGTCGAGGAATCGGTAGAACGGATGAGGAAAGATGGGAAGATCATTCCGCCCCTGGTGGAGCAGCTCCTGGCCCAGAAAAAAAAGAGCTTTTACCTGAAAAAGAACGGGGAACTTTTCTTCTTCGACTTGAAAACCGGAGATTACAAAAAAGTCGAGGAAAAGCCCGAAGTCATTCTCCTGCCATCCCTCAAAGAGAGAAACAAGCTGGTCAAGTCCAATGCCGGGGCCAGCCTGATCGATATGGGGGATGGAGTGGCCTGCCTGGAGTTTCACACTTATATGAACGCCATCGGCCAGGAGATCATCGAGATGATCCTCGAGTCCTTAAAGATCGTGGAGAAGGATTTTCTGGGAATGGTGATCGGCAATCACGCCCAGAATTACTCCGTGGGCGCCAACCTGCTGATGCTCGTGGGGGAGATCGTCAAGTCCAACTGGGCGGGCATCGAAGCGGCCATCAAGGCCTTCCAGGATGCCACCATGGCCATGAAGTATTCCGAGAAACCCATCGTAGCCGCTCCCCACGGTATGGCCCTGGGCGGGGGCTGCGAGGTCTGTCTGGCCAGCCACCGCATCCGGGCCGCCCTGGAAACGTACATGGGCCAGGTAGAGATCGGCGTGGGCCTTCTGCCGGGCGCTGGAGGAAACAAGGAAGTGTACCTCCGCTGCATCGAGGGGATTCCCGACGGCGTAACTCCGGACCTCCTGCCTTTCTTGCGCAAAGCCTTCGAAAACATTGCCATGGCCAAAGTTGCCACCAGCGCCGAGGAAGCCAGAAAATTAGGGTTCCTGCGCTCCACGGATAAGATTACGGCCAACACGGATCATCTGCTTTATGACGCCAAGCAGACCGTTCTGGCCATGGTTAAGGAAGGATTCCGCCCGCCTCGACCAAGACTTATCCCTGTGGCCGGGGACGGAGGGCGCGCGGCTATCAAGTATATGGCTAACACCATGCGCCAGGGCGGGTTTATTTCCGAGTATGACGAGTTCATCGCCGGCAAGCTGGCCTACATCCTCACCGGCGGGGACGTATTGAGCGGGGCTCTGGTCACGGAACAGCACATGTTGGACATCGAGCGGCAGGCATTTCTGAGTCTCTGCGGCGAAAAGAAAACCCAGGACCGGATTTCCCACGTGCTTAAAACCAACAAGCCCCTGAGGAATTAAAAGGAGGAGACCATGAGAGAAGCCGTTATCGTTTCTGCGATTCGCACCGCAGTGGGCCGCGCCCCGCGCGGAAGCCTGCGCAATACCCGGCCGGATGATCTGGCCGGATGGGTGGTAAGGGAAGCCTTGAACCGGGCCCCGGGTGTAAAGCCCGAAGAGGTGGATGACTTGGTCATCGGCTGCAGCTTCCCCGAAGCGGAACAGGGGCTGAACGTGGCCCGCCTGATTTGCTACATTGCCGGGCTCCCTTACCAGGTGCCCGGCCAAACCATTAACCGTTTCTGCTCCTCCGGACTCCAGGCTATTGCCATAGGCGCCGAACACATCATGTGCGGTTTTGCCGATGTGATCATCGCCGGGGGAGTGGAATCCATGTCCATGGTTCCGATGGGCGGGAACAAGACCGTACCCAACCTCAAGCTCATCGAAACCTACCCGGAGGGTTACACGGCCATGGGGGTGACTGCTGAGAATGTGGCCCGGAAGTTCGGGATCAGCCGGGAGGACCAGGATGTTTTTGCCCTGAGAAGCCACCAAAAGGCGGCAGCGGCAATTAAAGAGGGCAGGTTCAAGGAAGAAATCCTGCCCATCAAAGTGAAGACCCAGGAAGTTTCCGATGATGGGAAAGTGGCTTTCCGGGAATTCGTATTCGACACGGATGAAGGGGTGCGCGCCGACACCTCGCTGGAAGCCCTGGCCAAGCTAAGACCCGCTTTTTCGGCAACAGGCACAGTAACTCCGGGAAACTCCTCCCCGTTGAATGACGGCGCTTCGGCCGTGGTGCTCATGTCCAAGGAAAAAGCAAAGTCACTTGGCCTTAAGCCCATGGCCACTTTCAGGTCTTTTGCCGTGGCTGGCGTTCCCCCGGAGTTGATGGGCATCGGCCCGGTGGAGGCCATTCCCAAGGCCCTGAAATTCGCCGGTTTGAACCTGGATCAAATCAATCTTTTTGAATTGAACGAGGCCTTCGCCTCTCAGGCCCTTTATGTTTGCCGCAACCTGGGCTTGAACATGGACAGGGTCAACGTAAATGGCGGGGCCATTGCCCTGGGTCATGCCCTGGGCAACAGCGGGGCGCGTCTTACCACCACGCTGGTGCACGAAATGAACCGCCGCCAGGCCCGCTACGGGGTTGTATCCATGTGCATTGGTTTCGGCATGGGTGCGGCCGGGGTCTTTGAGCGCGAGCCAGGCTACTGAGAAAAAAATGGTTCAAATAACGCTTTCGGCGTGATCGAGGGTTTAGGGGGGCCCAGGGTCAAAGAACAGAGGATTTCGCCTTTTATGCTTTTCACTAGACCCCTGGGCCCCATTGGAGGGAAGGTTGTAGAAATCTTCCTTTTCGTCCGGGTATTTTTATTCCGGATGAAATTCCGTATATTCAGCAAGTTCTAATCCATTCCGGTAATCTTGCTTCGCCTTTCCATCAGGACGACGTCCCTCCAGGCGCCAGCAAGTTCCCCGAAGGCCATCTTCCCGACTTTTTCCCTTATACCCAAAACCCTGAACCCATGCTTCTTGTGGAGGTCAATACTGGCCATGTTTTCCGGAAAGATGCCGGCCTGGAGGGTCCAGATTCCCGCTTGCTCCGAAGCATCGATGAGAGCGGCAAGGAGTGCAGATCCAATGCCTTGCTCCCGATATCCTGCCCTTACGTAGATACTTACTTCCGCCACTCCAGAATAGACGGAACGGGGCGAAACCCGTCTCAAGGCGGCCCATCCGGCAACATCGTTTCCGGTCCGGGCTACCAATCGAGGCTCGGCAAGATGGGCTGAATCCCATGTTCTCCAGTCCGGGGCTTCAGCCTCGAAAGTCGCGTGTCCCGTGGCCATCCCGTCAAGGTAGATAGCCCGCACTTGCTCCCAGTCGCCACGATTCATTTTGTTGATCAGGAATCCCGTTTTCCCCTCGTGTTTACAGAGCATCGGCTTTCTTCCCCCCCAGGAATAAATGAGCAGGCCAACCAGAGGAAATGATTGGTTCGCCTGCTTTTTTCTTGTAATGAGGGGTTCTGATCAAGATCAAGAATTTTAAAGTTCCAACTTGAGTCTCTTTAGCACATTTCCTAAAGACTTTACAATTAAAAACAACCATTCCGGCGGTCGCCAAGCATGATCAGCTTTTCCGGGGCGGGACGGAAAAAAGCACTTCAGGCAACCAACTTTTGGGTCTTTAAAACCTCGCCCCGGGTACTGATGATCACTTGTTCTACGGGAATCTTCTTATTGGCCAGCTCCAACCCCTTTTTGACGATCATCGGCAGCCCCTGGCAACAGGGGACTTCCATGGTAACCACCTCGATGGACTTGACGCCGGCAGTGCTGAAGATGTCGGCAAATTTCTGAATATAAGCTTGGGCATCGTCTAACTTAGGGCACCCCACCAGGACGACCTTGCCGTTGAGGAAATCCCGGTGAAAATTGGGGTAGGCAAAAGGCGTACAGTCGGCTGCCACCAGAAGGACGGCTCCCTTGAGAAAAGGCGCGGTGGGAGGGACCAGGCGGATTTGCACCGGCCAATGAGAAAGAGCCGACCGGTCGCCAACAGTAGAGACCGGTTGGTTAGCCTCCTGACAGGTCTTTGCTGGAGCAAAAGTCTGTATATTGGCCGATGGACAACCGCAAGGCATGGTCGATTCTTCTTTGACCTCCTTGGCTTTTAAATACCCTTCCACGGCTTTTTCATCGAAGTCCTCCGCCTCCCGTTCGATGACCTTGAGGGCATCTTGGGGGCACTCGCCCAGACAGGCCCCTAACCCATCACAGAATTTCTCGGCGATGAGTTTAGCTTTGCCGTTCACGATCTGTATTGCCCCTTCAGCGCAGGAGGGAACGCAAAGGCCGCAGCCGTCGCATTTTTCTTCGTCTATTTGGATGATCTTCCGTTTGATTTTCATTTTTGGAGGTCTAATTTACGCCGGTGGAGAATGAATC
>JASEHN010000298.1 GCA_030018715.1 Thermodesulfobacteriota bacterium
TCTGTGTCCTCTGTGGCTAATTTAAAAAAATGCATTTGGCCAGCTTGCGGCCGCTTTCTGTAAGAAAATTATTTTCAATCATGGCTCTCAGTTTTTCGGGATCGATTTTCTTTGCTTGCTGGTTTTCTTCCAGATTCACGATCAGGTCCGCATCAAAAATTACTTTAAAATTTACTGTCTCCTCCGGCCGGGGGTGGTGATGGTGGCCGATGATGTCGTTAACCTCCTCGATTAGCGCCGGGTTTGCTCCCAGCCTGGTTAAAATATCCCGGGCGATAGGTGGGCCCAGATCCTCCTGATATTTGGCCTCGGTACTCTGGTATTTTGCCTCCGCTTCCTTAATGCCGATATCATGGAGATAAGCCGCCGACAGGACAATGGCCGGATCTCCTTTCTCTTCTTTAACAAGTTGCTCGGCGTACCTGGCAACTTTGGTGGCATGGCCGATCCGCTTGAAGTCCTGTTTGAAATAGTGCTTCATCTCGATAGCCACCCGGTCTTTCAGCAATTCATTTCTTTGGGCCAGGACCTCTGGCGGCAGGTCGCCCAAGCACTGCTCGGCATATTTGCAGTAAGCAGCACACCCAAAATCCATCCTGGGGTTGACCAGTTTGTTGCCGCATTTTTTACAGCGGCGGGTAGATTCATCCTTGAAAAACTCTATTGCATTGCCGCAATTAGGGCAGGTAATGTCATAAATTGCCCCCGGCTTCCAGTAGCGACTGTCTTGTCCTGGACATCTCATGGTTTCCCTCCAAAAATATTTGCCACAGAGAGCACAGAGAATTTAAATTTTAAAACAATTGGTTTAATTTTTGGTTTTTGGATTTTATTTCTGTTTTTATCTCGGTGGCCTCTGTGTCCTCTGTGGCAAAAAATTATCCTAAGATCGCCTTTAGGTCCGCATCCGGCGTACTGATCGGTTTAATATCGAAAGTTTTAACCAAAGTGTCCAGCACGGCCGGCGAAATAAATGCCGGCAGGCTCGGCCCCAGCCGGATATTTTTGATTCCCAGGTATAAAAGCGTAAGTAAGATGGACACCGCTTTCTGCTCGTACCAGGAAAGAATCATGGACAGGGGGAGATCATTCACTCCGACGTTGAAGGCCTTGGACAGAGCGACAGCAATCTGAATGGCTGAGTAGGCATCGTTGCACTGGCCCACATCCAGCAGCCTGGGAATGCCCCCGATGTCCCCGAGATCTTTGTCGAAGAAGCGGAACTTGCCGCAGGCTAAAGTCAAAACCACAGTATCCTTGGGCAGTTTTTCCACAAACTCGGTGTAATAATTCCGGCCCGGTTTGGCGCCGTCGCATCCGGCTACCAGGAAGAAATGGCGGATAGCTTTGCTTTTGACAGCTGCGATTACCTTGTCGGCAACTCCCAGGATAGTATTTCGGGCAAACCCGACCATGACCGACCGGCCGTTGGTATCGGCCGGGAAACCACCCAGTGCCAGGGCCCGCTCGATCACCGGAGCAAAATTCCGCTCGGATATATGAGGGATGCCCGGCCACCCCACAAGCCCACTGGTAAAAATATTTTGCCTGTAAGAATCCCTGGGCTTTTGCAGGCAATTAGTAGTCATCAGGATGGCCCCGGGGAATTCGGCAAACTCTTTAGCCTGGTTCTGCCAGGCTGTCCCGTAATGTCCATAAAAATGCGCATATTTCTTCAATCCCGGGTAGCCATGGGCCGGAAGCATCTCCCCATGGGTATATACGTAAATGCCTTTGCCTTCCGTCTGTTTGAGGAGTTCTTCCAGGTCTTTGAGGTCGTGCCCGGAAATTAGGATGGCTTTCCCGTTTTTAGCTCCGATGGGAACCTTGGTGGGAACGGGATGACCATAGGCTCCGGTATTGCCCGCGTCAAGAAGCTCCATGGTCCGCAGGTTGATTTCTCCGCATTTGAGGACCAACTTGATCCAATCGTCCAGACTCAAATCCTTTCTTAAAGGTGCGGCCAGGCCTTCATGGATAAAGGCATAGACCGCATCATCCTCCTGCCCCAAGATTTGAGCGTGATCGGCGTAAGCAGCAATACCCTTAATTCCGAAGAGCAAGGTATGCTGTAATGAAAGAATGTCCGGGTTGATCGTGGAGTCGGATTTCAAACCAACCCCCTTCGCCTGAGTGATTAGACCATCAAGCGTGGCCGCAGGCTGTAAGGTAGCCGGACCCTCCGGGAAATTCACCTTAGCCCCGGCTATTTTAACTTTTTCTTTCAGCCTTTCCCGCACCTCGACACAACAGCGGATCAACTGGAAGAAACGCTCCGGGTCAAAATCGACGTTGGTAAGCGTGGAGAAAAGCGCTTTCACCGTGAACACATCTGCCTGCCGGTCAATCACTCCGGCTTTTCGCCCTTCCAGAGCAATGAGAGATAATCCTTTGAGGGCATACACGACGAGATCCTGGAGCGCGGCCACCTCCGGCTCTTTGCCGCAAACTCCTACTTTTGTGCATCCTTCACCTTTGGCCGTCTGTTCGCACTGATAACAGAACATACTCAAGTTTTCCATGTCTTCTTTCTCCTTTCTGTTTGGGTTGAAATAATTGCTGAGATAGGCCTTTATATCTTTTTGGCCAATCTTTCATTAACAATAACTTAAAAAAACAGGGGAATCCTTGACTCAAGTCAAGATTTACTGTTTTTTTCGTTTTAACCCCTTTTACTATTTTAATCCTAATAGTTTTTTGGGGATATCCCTTGACTTTAGTCAAAAGAAAATGATATTTCCTCTCCAAGGAGTTGCGATGAAGCTCATCGATCAGATCGCCCGCATTCCCCTATTTCAGGGGCTGGCCCCCAAGCAGATGGAAGACCTGGCCATGATCCTGGTGGATCAGGTATTCAAACGGGGGCAGAGTATCTTTAGCGAGGAAGATGAGGGGGCGGGCCTTTACATTATTATCTCTGGCCGGGTGAAAATCTTTAAGCTTTCTCCGGACGGTAAAGAGCAGACCCTGCACATCTTTGGCCCTGGAGAACCCTTTGGGGAAGTGGCTGTCTTTACCGGCAGGCGCTTCCCGGCCAATGCCGAAGCCCTGGAGGAGACGCGCGCTTTCTTTTTCCCCCGCACCGAATTTGTCAACTTGATCCGCAAAGATCCATCCTTAGCCCTGAACATGCTGGCAGAGTTGTCCATTCGTTTACGCAAGTTTACCATCCTCGTGGAAAACCTGGCCCTCAAGGAGGTTCCTGGCAGGCTGGCCGCCTATATCCTTGTGCTCAGTGAGCGGAAAAAGGGAAGTGCTGGCCTGATAGAGCTGGATATATCCAAGAATCAACTGGCCAGTCTTTTAGGGACCATACCAGAGACCCTCTCGCGGATATTAGCCAGAATGGAGAGGGAGAAGTTAATAAAATCAGAAGGAAAACGAATCACCATATTGGACCGGAGGGGGCTGGAAGAGCTATCCAGTGGAGAAAGAAAGCTCCCGTAGACATTGTTTAAACAGGAACTTATAAACTCCTTCCCCATTTTGTTCTCTCCTTCATTTGTACTCATCGCTTAGAGGAACAAAACCGTTCTCCTGGCAATCCTTCGCGCCGGCTTGCGAACCATTTGTTATTCACCCGCCAATGCTGTTGGAGTTTGCATCTGGTCAAGTTCACCAGCATTTGACATATGAACAGAGGCTGAGGGTACCAGCTGACGATAGGGGTGACCCGCCGGGGATCGGCGGACGCTGAAAGCGGCCGGCAATACCCGATCGGTGTCGAACCCTTTGTTAGCTGCCCATCTCCTACCCCACGATTAGCAAGGCGATATATGGAACTATGTTGAACATAAATATGGCTATTTTGAACATGGCCATCCCCAGGTAATGGATTGCATCGAACCTCTCCTCTGAAAGGGTAAACCACCTGCCATGGATTCTATAGACCCAGTCATGGGCCAATGAAAACACCAGAAACCACCACAGCAACAATCCAACATTCATGATCAGGCACCAAAAGAAGACATCGCGAACATCCTGAAAAGTCATTAATCACCCTCCTTTATCGCCTTAACCTAATCCGACAACGGCATCATCGACACAGAATACGGTGATAACTCCCTTTTCCGGATGCGATATCAGTTCCTGGGCAGTGCGCTGGATCTTGTGGCGGGACATTTCCTCTCCCGGGGGATCCTCGTGGTAGAGCGCAAAGATCATCTGCTCAAGCTCAGGCAATTCGTGATCGCGGAACGCTCTGAAGTGTGGAATCGCTGTCATAGGATTACGGTACTGGAAACAGAGGACATAGGTTTTAAAACAACTTACGAAATATTATTAAACTATAAATTTAAAATGCTTTAGAACCGCCGTCCCTTATTTACGAGAAATCACCAAAGCCTAACGCTGTGGATCACCGGCGACTGTAGGCCGTCCGGTGGATTAGCTGGTTAGAACCCTGCATTTATTATTCAAACTGGATCTGATGGCCAAAGGGAGTCCTCGTAATCTTTGGTAAAGACCGGTGAGTTTGCCGTTAAATACTCTAAAGCCATTCTCCAATGTTCTTGATCCCATGCTTTCTATTTGAGGGGATATAAATTGCATCTCCTGATGTCACTTCTCTGGTCTCATCTTCGATAATCATAAGACCTGTTCCTTTGATTATATAACAGCATTGCTCCGGGTCATGTGTGTGAATTGGCTGCTCCGATCCTTTGGGTATCGTGGAAATCTGAATAGACAGATTCTTG
>JASEHN010000005.1 GCA_030018715.1 Thermodesulfobacteriota bacterium
CCTACAATGCGAAACTCTTCATCGACCTGGAGAACGCCAAAATGGCGAGAAAGGTTTTTATCCATTTCGATGACGCCCACGGTAAGGTCGGCCCGGTGCTCCCGGTGGTAAGCAATCATCTCCATGTAATTCATCTTATAAATATGGTCACCGGAAAGGATGAGGACCAGATCAGGTCGGTCCATTTGCAACACGTAGATATTCTGATAGATGGCATCGGCCGTTCCCAGATACCAATCCTCCCCTACGCGCTGTTGGGCCGGAATGAGGTTGATGTATTCGTTCAGTTCGGGGTTGAGGATATTCCAGCCTTGCATAATGTGCCGGTTAAGGGATAGGGATTTATACTGGGTGAGGAGGTTCAACCGCCGGATTCCGGAATTCAGGCAGTTGCTCAAGGTAAAATCGATGATGCGGTATTGCCCTCCGAAGGGAACTGCGGGTTTGGCCCGATCCTGGGTAAGCGGATAGAGCCGTTCACCTTTTCCTCCAGCCAGGACCATGCCTACTATTCTTTCAAACAAGCAAGCCTCCTTGTCGATCAAGCGGTCAAGATTTCGCTTGCTTTTTTCGTTTGTTCAGGACTTCCCGGATTTTTTGTTTCAGCTCGGTGAGGTCGGATGATTTGATCACGTAGGCTTCAGCTCCCCAGGTCATAAAGTTCTCCCGGTACTGGGGATAGGCGGTGTTCAAAATGACTGGGACCTGGCGGTCTTTTCCCATGATGGCGGTCAGAGCTTCGATGCCGTCCATAACCGGCATGCGGATGTCCATGACCACCACTTGCGGCTTTTCCTTTTCGAATTTGGCCAGGGCCTCTCTTCCGTCCTTGGCCAGAATTACTTTGTATCCTTCTTCGGTAAGTTCATCCTGGTATAGGCGAAGAAGGCTGAGATCATCATCAACGCAGAGAACTTTTTCCATGGTTTGCTCCTTTCGGAAAAGAGTAGAGAACTTGGGAGCCTTCGATGAAAAAATAAAGTCCCGAAAATGATTCCACCCCGGGCAAGGTAAAAGTTATCTGAAGAGAAATTTTTGATTTATTTTACCACAATTCTGTGTGTCGTGCACCGGTCAAAAAGTCAATCTCCTTCCTTCCGCAAATGAACTGTCCTCTGGGGAAAGGGAATCTCTATGCCTTCTTTTCGAAAACGTTCAAATATGCGATGGCGCAATTCGTGCTGCACGTAATATTGATCCACGAACTCCCGCACCTGACAGATGAGCGTAAAATTAAGGGCAGACTCCCCAAAGCCGGGGATAAATCGAACAATAGGGGCGGGTTCGGCCAGTAGGCCCTCGACTTCCCCAACGGCCCGCTTGGCCTCTTCTATGAGAATCTCTTCTACTTTCCTGGAGTCGCTTTCGTAGCTGACACCGATATTCAGGAGCAGGGACATGCGGCGTTCGGGAAGGAAATAGTTAGTAATTATCGACTCGGAGAGCTTGGAGTTGGGAATGACTACGATATTATTGGGGAGGGTGCGAATGCGAGTAGAGCGCCAACCCACTTCCTGCACGTACCCTTCCGGTCCTCCTTCTAATTTTATGTAGTCCCCCACGTGAATGGGCCGATCAGCCAGGATGTAAAGGCCGGCAAAGAAGTTGGCTAACGTATCCTTGAAGGCTAAAGCCACGGCTAACCCCCCAATTCCCAGAGTGGTCAGCAGCGGGCTTATGGATATGCTCAGGCTGTCCAGGGTAACCAGGAGACCGATGAGGATGATTAAGGCCTTGCCCAAAAGGTTCAGGATGCCCAGGGAAGGTTTAATTGGTTCATAACGCTGCCCGTATTCCAAAAGAAGCCCGTGGTATATCTTGACGCTGGCGTAAATCAGTACAAATGCCGTGGCCAGGGAGATGCCTACCGTCGTAAACCGCTCTACCTTGGGGGTTAGTTCCATGCCCCCCAAAATCACCCGCCCACCGATGAACAGGAGTAAGATCAAGAGAGGCCCGTGGAGAGCTTCCACCAGGAGTTTACCTATGCGGGTCTCGGTCTTTTCAGCCCATCGCCGGACATAGGTTTGAAATAATCGCGAAATCAATAAGCTTAAGGCCAACCAGACGGCGACAAAGATGGCAATGGCAAACCAGGGTGGAACCGGCATAGAGTATCCAAAAAATTGAGTCATGGGCAGCTATTTCCTTATTTCTGGATTTATAATTTTAAAATTAATAGGACGCAGATTTACGCAGATAACCGCAGATAATTATTTTTTTTAGTTTATCCTGATAATCTGTGTACATCCGTGTCCAAAAAGGAATTTCCTATACAATTTAATTAAACCAGATTTAAAAGAATTGGGCAAGGGGAAGTTGTTCTACTGTTTAACCTCGTGCACCTTCGGTATCCACCCGAGTCTAGGAGATGCCAGGAAATGGAAATGCTACCTAAATCCCTAAAATAATTTCAGTCGGGAACAATCAAGGTTAGTTTTGGAAATTAGGGGTTATCTTCCTTAATTTCTGGTCAGGTGTCTGTATTTGATGCGGTGAGGTTGGTCCGCGGCGGCGCCGAGCCTTCTTTTGCGGTCGGCTTCATAGTCGGAATAATTTCCGGCGAACCAGACCACCTGGCTGTCTCCCTCGAAAGCCAGGATGTGCGTGGCGATCCGGTCGAGAAACCATCGATCATGGCTGATCACGACAGCGCAGCCGGCAAAGTTTTCCAGAGCCTCCTCTAAGGCCCGCAGCGTGTTGACATCAAGGTCGTTGGTCGGCTCATCGAGCAGGAGAACATTCGCTCCTTCCTTGAGCATCTTAGCCAGATGGACCCGGTTCCTTTCGCCGCCGGCAAGCAGACCGACCTTCTTCTGCTGGTCGGTCCCCGAGAAATTAAACCGAGCCACGTAGGCGCGGGAGTTGACCTGTCTGTTGCCTAACTGCACAACATCCAGCCCGTCGGAGACTTCCTCCCAGATGGTTTTATCGGGGTCGAGCCGGTCGCGGCTTTGGTCGACGTAGGCTGTCTTTACGGTCTCGCCGATCCGGATCGTGCCGCTGTCGGGTGCCTCCTGGCCTGTGATTAGCCGGAAGAGGGTTGTTTTCCCGGCCCCGTTCGGGCCGATAACCCCGACAATTCCGCCCGGGGGTAACTTAAAAGAAAACCCCTCAAAAAGCAGGCGATCACCATAGGCTTTGCCCACCCCTTCTGCTTCGATGACCTCTTTGCCCAGGCGCGGACCGGGGGGAATAAAAATCTCCAAATCTTCAGCGCGTTTTTGGCTTTCCTGGCCGAGGAGGGCTTCATAGGCATTGATGCGGGCTTTCCCTTTGGCTTGCCTTCCCTTGGGGGACATGCGGATCCATTCCAGTTCCCGCTGCAGGGTTTTCTGCCGGGCGGTCTCTGTTTTTTCCTCCTGTTTAAGACGGGCCTGCTTTTGTTCCAGCCAGGAAGAATAGTTGCCCTGCCAGGGAATTCCCCGCCCCCGGTCCAGCTCGAGGATCCAGCCGGCCACATTGTCTAAAAAATAGCGGTCGTGGGTCACCGCAATGACCGTCCCGGGGTATTGTTGAAGATGTTGTTCCAGCCAACCCACAGTTTCCGCATCGAGGTGGTTGGTCGGCTCGTCGAGTAGAAGAATGTCGGGCTTTTTCAGAAGGAGGCGGCAGAGGGCCACCCGCCGCCGCTCTCCCCCGGAAAGAACCCGTACGGGCATATCTCCCGGAGGGCAGCGCAGGGCATCCATGGCCATTTCCAGCCGGCTGTCCAGGTCCCAGGCTCCGAGGGCGTCAAGCTTTTCCTGCACTTCTCCCTGCCGTTCAAGGAGGGCGGCCATTTGGTCGTCGGTTAAGGGTTCGGCGAATTGCTGATTGATCCGTTCGTATTCCTTAAGAAGATTGACGGTCTCCTGCATTCCCTCTTCAACGACTTCCCGGACGGTCTTCGATTCGTCCAGCTTCGGCTCCTGTTCGAGAAATCCTGCGGTGTGGCCGGGGGAAATGATGGTTTTCCCGAGAAAATCCTTATCATTACCAGCCAGAATTCTTAAAAGCGAGCTTTTCCCCGATCCGTTCAGTCCGAGCACGCCGATCTTGGCCCCGTAAAAGTAGGAGAGAGAAATATCCTGGAGGATCGGTTTTTTATCGTAGTACTTGCTGACTCCGATCATGGAGTAGATTATTTTATTGACCTCTTTGCCCATCTTTTCCCTTCTCAGTGGTGGAAATGTTTATGCGGTCTTCTGCTTGGCTCGCTGGAGCGGCTTTGAAAAATTATCCTAAATTTCTAAGATACTACTGCTTAGTTATTGTATTTTTTGCGATAATTTCGACCGACTTTGTCGTGGCCCGGGAGGGAGGGTGCTGAGCGCGGGCAGCATTGGCCGGGAGATGCATCTTAGCACTACATTAGCTGATCTCGGAGATAAGCTTATCCATGGCTGCCGCGGGATCCTGCGCCAGGCGCACTGGCCGGCCGATCACGATGTAGTCCGCTCCGGCCGCGATCGCCTCCCCGGCAGTCATCACTCGTTTCTGGTCATCTTTTTCTGCTGCGGCAAACGCCGGGCGGATTCCGGGGGTAACGATGATGAATTGCCGGCCGCAATGCTCCCGTACGGGAATTATTTCACGGGGAGAGGCAACGACTCCATCGATTCCGGCCTCTTTAGCCAAACCCGCCAGGCTGACAACGCGTTCCTGCACCGGCCCCTGCAAACCAACTTCTTTCAGATTTCCTTCATCCAGGCTGGTGAGAATCGTCACGGCTAAGATGGTGGGGCGGGGCCGGTTCAGCTTTTCTGCCAATTTTCGGCAACGCTGCGCTGTTTCACGCATCATCTCCCCTCCGCCGCTGGCATGCAGGGTGAACATGCGCACGCCTAACTTCAAGGCCTCCTCCGCTGCCCGGGCCACGGTGTTGGGAATATCATGGAGTTTTAGGTCCAGAAAGACTTCCCCGCCCTCTTCCTTAACCGCCCTTACCGCCTCTTGGCCGAAAGCCGTAAAAAGCTCCAGCCCAACTTTAAACAAACCCAGCCGGTCTTTTAGCAGGCGAACAAAGTGCCGCGCTTCCTTAAGAGAGGAAACATCGAGGGCAAAGATCACCTTTTGCCCGGCGCGGGATTCTCCAGATAGCTTTTCTGGGGCGGTCATCATTTTCCTTCCCTGGAATTTTCCTGCAGATATCTATTTTTCGGTCTGGCCGGAACCACCTTGCCGGCAGCGATCTCCCGCAAGGCCAGGACGATTTCTTTGTTGTCCGTCTGCACGCGGGGTTTGGACCCTTTAAGAATTTGTTTGGCGCGAGTTGCGGCTAAATGCACAAGGGAAAAGCGGTTGGGCAACTTTTTCAAACAATCTTCTACTGAAATACGAGCCATTTTTTCCTCCTGGTTGAACGCAGATTTTCATGATTTATTTCCCTGTAAGGATATCTTCTAAAACGTTGTTCATTCTTTCCCGCCGGCAATGTTCTGCCAGAATGATGGCCTTCAGTTGCTCCTTAGCCTTTTCCAGTTCATCGTTTACGATCAGGTAATCATAGAAGCGAGCTTCGGCCATCTCAACCTTTGCTTTTCTCAGGCGTTCCTCCATAGCCATTTTTCCTTCGGTGTTGCGGTGGGATAACCTCTGTTCCAGCTCCCCGAGCGAAGGAGGGAGGAGGAAGATGAAGATTCCCGGCAATTTCTTTTCCCGCAACTGCCTGGCCCCCTGCCCGTCGATATCCAGAATGACATCCTGGCCTTCTTCCAGGACTTTCTCCAGAAGGATCCGGGAGGTACCATATCGGTGGCCGTAAATCTCCGCCCATTCGGCTAATTCACCCCGATCGTTCATCTCCCGAAATTTTTCGGGGGTGATGAAGTGGTAATCCCGGCCGTTTACATCTCCTGACCGAGGCGGCCGGGTGGTGTATGAGATGGAGAAATGCAGGTCGGGAAAGATGCGCGATATCGCCCGGCAGAGAGTCGTCTTCCCCGCCCCCGAGGGGGCGGAGACGACGAACACCAGCCCTTTTTGTTTAATCTTTTTTTCCATTAAATTTTCACCGCAGAGAGCGCTGAGACCGCAGAGGAATTAATAAAACTAACAATCAATTTTTATTCCTTCTTTTGGGTCTTTGGCTTAATAAAAGCTCTGCGATCTCGGCGTTCTCTGCGGTTAAATATTTTTAAAATTACTCCACGTTCTGAACCTGCTGGCGCATCTTCTCCAGCTCGCTTTTAATTTCAACGGCCATCTGGGCGATTCCGGCATCGTTGGCTTTTGAGCCGATGGTGTTGGCTTCCCGGTTGATTTCCTGCAGGATAAATTCCATCTTCCTTCCCATCGGCTCCGGGCGATCCAGCATTTCCCGCAACTGGTTTATGTGACTGCGGATACGCACCAGCTCTTCATTTATATCGCTGCGTTCCGCCAGGTAGGCTACTTCCTGGGCCAGGCGGGCCTCATCGATCTTAAGTCCACCGCTCAGTTCCTGGACCCGCTGGGCCAAGCGGTCGCGGTAAGCGCTAAGCGCCACAGGGGTTTTCTCTTCCACTCCCGTGATTATCTCCTCCACGGCTTTTAGCCGGTTTAAAAAATCCTGGCGGAGCATCGAACCTTCCTCGCCGCGCATCTTTTCCAGTCCATTGAGGGCCGTTTCCAGGGCTGCGTGCAAAGCGGCCCATTCTTTCTCCAGGTTGGTTTCCACTTCTTTGCGGCTGAAAATCTCCTTGAAGCTGGCCAGGGTCTCCAGACGAATTTCCCCCGGAATTCCCAGGTTCCCCTGCAAGGTCTTCAAGGCCAGGTGAATATCCCTGGCCAAATTAACATCCAATTCCAATTTTTGTTCTGCCTGGGAAGCATTGTCGATTTGCACGGACACCTCAATCCGCCCCCGGGCAACTCGCTGTTTGATGAGGCTGCGCACCTGTCCTTCCAGGGAGTTCAGCCGGCGGGGAAGATGCGGAATGATGTCGCAGTAGCGGTGGTTGAAGGATTTGACCTCCACCTCCACCCGCTTCCCATCTCCTTCCCACTCTCCCCGGCCATAGCCGGTCATGCTTTTGATCATAAATTCACCTTTTATATAGAGGGTTCAAGGAATCAAGGGTTCCAGGGTTCAAGTGAAAAAAATCCAGGTGTTGAATGTTTAGGTTTTTAGGCCCAACGCCTTGCGCCTTACACCTTGTACCCTGCCTTTTTTCAATTGCCACAAATAGCGCTTGCGCATTAAATTGATCAGGCCGATTAAGGGCTGGGAAGCATAATCCGGGTAAGTCCACGGCAGGGACGTAAAGGCTCCCTTCTGGAACAATAAGGTCAGCTCCCCGTAAATTCCCTGCCCCAGATATACCCTGTGGCTGTAATCTTTGCCCGTGGCCAGGATAAACTTTGCTGCAGTCAGGTATCCCGGATCGATGTTAACCCTTCGCCCTCCCTGTTCGTTCAGTAACTGTAATTCCAGGGCATTCGTCCAGAGCTTTATTTCTACCAGGTTGTGGGGTGGAATCAAAGGCCCAAAACTGGCCATCCTGCGCCAAAGGTTTTTCCCCATCTCTAACTCGTAATACTCAGTAAAGTCAAAGGACAGGGGTTCGCTTAAAAAATCCACCGGCCCGTATTGTTGCTCTGCGGCCAAGGCCGCTGAAGCAAAGTCTTTCCCCTCCCGAAAAATGAAGCTCATAACCAATTTCACTTCCCTGGGGGAACGGGGCAGACTCACAGCATGTCCTCAGGCTTTAGGGCCGACTCTTTTGCGCTTCTCCCGGATGCCATTTCTCACCGCATCTTCCAGTTCGGAAGCTTTGATGGTGGCGGTTCCGACCTCCCCTACGACGATTCCAGCGGCAATGTTGGAGAGTATCGCGGCTTCCTTGGCGCCTAACCCGCAGGCCAGGGCCAGGGTTAATACAGAGATCACCGTATCCCCTGCGCCGGTAACGTCGAAGACTTCTTTGGCCATCGTAGGGATGTTGGTGATTTCCCCGTTGTCCTGAAAAAGGGTCATGCCTTTTTCTCCGCGGGTGATCAGAACAGACCTGGCCTGCAAGCGCTGAACCAATGTCCGGCCAACGGCCATCAGGTCTTCTTCATTTTGGATCCAGCGTCCGGCCGCTTCCGCGGCTTCATAATGGTTGGGAGTCAGGATGGTAACTTCCCGGAAGAGAGGAAAGTTTTTTACTTTCGGATCCACGGACAAAATTTTTCCGGCTCTTAGAGCGAGGGAACGCACCCCCTCTATCAAGGGCTCGCAGATCACCCCTTTTCCGTAATCAGAGATCAGAACTGCGTCTATCTCATCCATGCGCCGCTCCAGCAGGGCAAGAATCTGTTTTATATTCTCCGGATGAATCCCCCGGACGACTTCCCGGTCATACCGGACGACCTGCTGGTGTTGAGCGATGATCCTGGTCTTCACTGTGGTGACCCGTTCTGATTCGACGATTACTCCTTCTGTTTCCACGCCCATCTTATGCAGGTCATGGATTATTTTCCGGCCCATCTCATCATTTCCCACAATTCCTGCCAGCAATACCTTTCCCCCTAAACTGTGGATGTTATTGACCACGTTCCCGGCCCCACCAAGGCGCAGGCTTTCAGAGGTCACGCTCACCACCGGGACCGGCGCTTCCGGAGATATCCTGGAGACGTTCCCCCAGATATACTCATCGACCATCAAATCCCCGATGACCATAATCCGGGCATTGTTGAATTTGGCAATATAAGGAATTAATTCGTTGTTATTGTTCACTCAGCGTGCTCCTCCTTCACTCGGCCTTGGCCAGGGCCGCTTCGGCCCTCTTCAAAGTTTTCTCTTTCCCCAGAAGGACAAAAACCTTTTCCAGCTCCGGGCCATGGATTTTTCCGGTCAGGGCGGCCCGCAGGGGCATGTAAAGGCCTCGACCGGAAAGGCCCGCCCGCTTGGCCAGACTGAATATGATTAGTTTATAATTTTCGGGGGTAATTTCTTCCACGGTTCGAAGTTCATCTATAAGCCCCTTAAGTACCCTCCGGCCTTCTTCTTTTTGCAGGAGGTCTTGGGCTTCCGGATCCATCTTCCAACCGTCTTCGAAAAAAACCGTTAAGTGGTCGGCCAACTGGTTTAAGTTATCCACCTCTTCCCAGACTGTTTCCAGGGCGGTATTCAACCACGCCACGCCCACATCATCTACATTTATACCCTTTTTTTTAAGGAATGGCCAGGCCAGTTCCAATCGTTTTTCACCTGAAAGGCCCTTCATGTGGTTGCGGTTTACCCACTTAAGCTTCTCATAATTGAAAATGGCGGGGCTGCGGGAGACCCGTCCCAGGGAAAATTTCCCGATCAACTTCTCCAGGCTGAAAATTTCCTCCGCGTCTTCCGAGGACCAGCCCAGCAGGGCCAAGTAATTGACCAGGGCTTCCGCAAGATAGCCTTCCTCACGGAAATGAGCCACGGCTGTGGTTCCATGTCGTTTGCTCAAAGGCGCGCGGTCCGGCCCCACGATCAAGGGAAGGTGAGCGAATTGGGGGGGAAGGAATCCCAGGGTTTTATAAAGGAGAAGTTGCCGCGGGGTGTTTGCCAGATGGTCTTCTCCGCGGATGACCTGGGTGATTTGCATGAGCGCGTCATCGACTACCACGGCGAAGTTGTATGAAGCCACTCCATCGGAGCGTAAAATAATGAAATCCCCAATCCCCTGGCCATCGAAGGATACCTTGCCTTTTACCAGGTCTTGGAATTCAACAGTCCGGGCCTCTACCTTAAAACGTAAGGAGGCCGGACGACCGGCGGCGGAAAAGGAACGTTCTTCTTCCGCGGATAAATTCCGGCAGCGGCCGTCGTATTTGGGTGGAATCCCTCTGGCCAAAGAGCGCTTTTTCTTTTCCTCCAGTTCCTCCGGCGTGCAGTAACAACGGTAAGCCTCCCCTTTTTTAAGGAGTTCCCCGCCATACCGCCGGTACGTTTCCAAACGTTCCGACTGTCGGTAGGGCCCGTGCTCTCCCGGCTGGCCCGGCCCTTCATCCCAGTCGATCCCCAGCCATTTAAGGTCGTTCAGAATCGCCCCCTCGGCTTCAGCCGAGGAGCGTTCCATGTCCGTGTCTTCCAGACGGAGGATGAACGTTCCGCCCTTCTTACGGGCGAAAAAAAAATTGAAGAGGGCTGTACGAGCATTGCCCACATGTAATAGCCCGGTGGGGCTGGGGGCAAAGCGAACTCGGATCCTGTTTTCCATAAAATTTTTTACCGCAGAGCGCGCCAAGATCGCAGATATGAACCGCTATGCGCATGGCGCTAAGCGCTTAGCGATTTTGGGCGCTCTCGGCGATCTCTGCGGTGAATAAATATCATTTTTTCGGAGCCAAAAGGACGATGGCATAGGCCACGATTCCCTTTCCTTCCCCCACAAACCCCAGGCCTTCGGAAGTCGTTGCTTTGACGTTGACTCTCCTGGCGGAAATGTTTAAAGTTCCGGATATTTTTTCCACCATCCGGGAAATGTAGGGCATCAACATTGGTTCTTCGGCGACCACGGTGGTATCCAGGTTTTCCACACTCAGGCCCCGCTCGGCCGCCATCGAGGCCACGCTTTTGAGCAACGTAAGGCTGGAGATCCCCCGAAACTTAAGGTCGGTGTTGGGAAAGTGTTTCCCGATATCCCCTTCGCCCATGGCCCCTAAAATTCCATCGCAAACCGCGTGCAAGAGCACATCGGCATCCGAATGCCCCTCGAGTCCTTTCTCGTGGGGAACCTCCACGCCGCCGATGATTAGCTGGCGACCCTCGACCAAGCGATGTACGTCGTAGCCAAATCCAATCAGCATAAAAATACCAAAATAGTTGCAAGTTTTAAGTTAAAGAAAGTAACTCGTTCTTAGGAATAACTGGCAATCCGTAAATATTAACCTTTAACTTGATTGTACAGGAAATTCCTTTTTTCAACTTTAGCCCAGAATGCAGCGGGATTACTTTAGAGACTTGACACTTATCCTTAACTTTTTCTTAAACATGGTTTTAAAACTCTGAGATCTCTGTGTCCTCTGTGGCTAATTTAAAACTTCATTTCCAGTACTTCAGTAACGCTTCCCCCAGGATCAGGTCTTCAGGAGTCGTAATCTTAAAGTTCAACCTGGACCCTTCGATTACCCGTACCGGAATTCCCAGCCGTTCCACCAGAACAGCGTCATCGGTCCCGTAAAATCGATCTTCTCCGGCCTTCTCATGCGCCCTTACTATTAATCCATACTCAAAGCATTGGGGAGTTTGGATGATCCAGAGGCGTTCACGGTCAACCGTTCTTAAAACTTCCTTTTCCGGAGAAACCTCTTTTAAAGTCTCTCCGGCGGGAAGAGCGGCAACCACCGCCTTCCAGCGATTGGTTTCCGATAGGGTTCTCTCGATTAGCGGGAGAGGGACAAAAGGCCGGGCTCCGTCATGGACGATGACCCAATCAGCGTTTCCTTTAATGGCTTTCAGCCCCGCGCCAACCGAATCTTGCCGTTCCAATCCTCCCGGCAATATTTTAAGAACCTTCTTCAAACCATACCGACGGATGATTTCATCTGTCCAGAAAGAAACTTCCTCCGGAGGAACCAGGGGTAAGATCTCATCGATCTGCGGGCAGGCTTCAAATTTTTGGAGAGTACGCGCCAGGAGAGGAATCCCTCCCAGAAGGAGAGAAGCTTTGGATGTCTCGCCGCCCATCCGCCTCCCCCGCCCCGCTGCCGGGATCAAAGCCACGACGCGCATCATCTGAGCAGGTCCCGCAACGTTGCGGTGCTTAATTTTTTTAAGGTCATGAAAAGGCCCAGCCCCCCGGCATAAAGAAAGCCCAGAATTTCCCGAAGAAATCCTGGGCGCTCCTCCCCCCGGGGGTTGCTTTAATGGTTAAATCCCTGATAGAAGTTCTCCGGAACATCTTCTTTCAGCATGGTGAAAATCATTCTTCCGGCAGTGGTCTGCAGGACGCTGGTCACGGAAACATCAACAGACTTACCCATGTAGCGCCGGGCGTTGTCCACCACCACCATAGTTCCATCATCCAGGTAAGCCACCCCCTGCCCGGGTTCTTTCCCCTCTTTCAAAATCTTTACGTTCATGATTTCACCGGGGAGAACTACGGGTTTTAAAGCGTTGAAGAGCTGATTGATGTTCAGCACCGGAATTCCCTGAAGTTCGGCTACCTTGTTTAAGTTAAAATCATTCGTAATGATCTTAGCGTCTATATCCTTGGCCAGGGCAATCAACTTGGCGTCCACTTCCTGAATCTTGGGATAATCCTGGTCAATTATCCTGACTTCCAGGTTGGCTTGTTTTTGTATTCTATTCAAAACATCCAGTCCTCTCCGGCCCCGTCCACGCTTCAGGGAGTCCGAAGAGTCTGCAATGTGTCGCAATTCTTGGAGAATAAATTGGGGAATGATAAATGTCCCCTCCATGAATCCCGTATCACAAATGTCGGCGATGCGCCCATCGATAATCACGCTGGTATCCAGAACTTTATGACCGTTGGTACCTTGGACTGGTCCTTTGGACAACCAGGGAAGTTTCGCCGGTTCAAACTCTTTGCCTTTCTTTAGGCCTAAGATCAAACCCAGGTAGCCAAGGGCACTGTTGATCAGAATGTAGGCTGAAAAGTTAACCTCCAGCCGCTCAAAAAGACCGGTGAAGAAGGCGTTTACGAGCAGGTTGGCCAGCATCAACCCTAAAACTAATCCGATGGCCCCGCCGATGACTACTTTCAGCGGCAGGCGTTTTATGCTGCGCTCGGAAAAAATGACGATAATCCCGATGAATAGGCCGATGCCCATCCCCCACAAACCGGAATCTGAAAATTGGGCGGCTTGCTGCCCTAAAAAATAACCGCTACTGCCAGTGGCCATTAACAATAATATCCGCAGGATAAACACTCCCACCTTTTCTCACCTCCTTTCTATGTGGAATTTTTAAAAAGAAGAGCTGGGTTTCAGACGTTGAAGATGCTCATGAGCCGAAGACGAACTTTTTCTTCGGCCATGTTTTTGGCGATGGAGAGCTCCTTGACCAGCAGGTTCTGGGCCAGGTCGAGCATCTGCCGCTCTCCAAAGGAAAGGTCTTTGTTGTTTTTTAGGTGAACAAGGTCTCTAAGGACTTCGGCTACTTCAAAAACAGACCCGGATTTGATCTTTTCCATGTATTCCCTGTACCGGCGATTCCAGGTCTGGCAATCTACTTTTCCGTTTCTTTCGGAAAGAATCCGGAAAACTTTGGGAACTTCTTTCTTGTCGATGATTTCCCTAAGCCCCACGCTCTGGGCGTTATCAGTGGGAACCATGATGGTCATCTCTTTTTCTAAAAATCTTAAAACATAGAAGGTTCTCTTACTTCCTGAAATCACCTTGCATTTAATATCCTCGATAACCCCAACACCGTGCGCAGGATAGACCGCCTTATCGCCAATCTTAAACATTTCCCCGCCTCCCAACTTATGTAGAATTTTAGCATCATTAGGGTATGGAAGTCAATATTATTTTGGTCCTGTTGGCAATTCAGACATTATAAGATTTGGGGTGGGGGTGGGGAGGTGGTTTAGGGTGCTAAGAGCTTATCCCGTCCTGCGCGTGGGCGTCCGTTAGGATTGCAGAATTATATTGCGGGAAGAGCCTCTTTTGAGATGAGTCCCCGTCCCCCATTTTCCCGTGCGCCGATCTACTACGGCTGCGGCTATATTTCCCGCACCGACTTTTGGAAACTGGGCTTGATCTTCGGCGCGATCTTCCTCATCGTGCTCCTGGTCATCGGCATACCTTATCTAACGAGTGTCCAAATCTAGCGCGAAAAGCGCGGAAAAAAGCGAGAGACGCGCAAGACCTGACAGGTTTTCAAATTCTGTCAGGCCTTTTCATTAGCATAAGGTTTTGGTGGTCATCGGCTGTTTTCCGATACAGGCATCAGGCGGGATTCCATAAAACTGCAATAGCCTTCTTTACCCACGATAATATGATCCAGAACCCGCAGGTCGATGGTGCGGGCGGCCTCGACAAGGGAGCGGGTCAATTGCTTATCCTCGGGGGATGGGTCGGAATCTCCGCTGGGATGGTTATGAACCAGGATGATTCCGGCGGCATGGCGGGCCAAGGCTTCTTCGATCATCCGCCGGGGGTAAATAACTGCTCGGTCCACCGTTCCCTCCTGGATAATCTTGTAGTCGAGAACTTTATTTTTTGTGTTTAAAAAAATGACCATGAAAGCCTCATGGGGGAGGCCGGCCAGTTTCACCCGGGCGAAGTCGAGCACGGCCTGGGGAGAAGATAGCAGGTCTTTATTTCTCATCTTCTCGGCCAGATAAATTCCACAGGTCTCTTTGATTAGACGGATAAGGGTCGAGGAAATGGGACCGATGTGGGCGACTTCTTCCAGCTCCTTCTGCCCCGCATCCAGGACGCCGGAGAGGCTGCCGAAACGCTTGATCAGGTCTTTGGCAAAGGGCTTGACGTCCTTTCGCGGGATGGCATAGGTCAGGAGAAGCTCGAGGATTTCATAGTCATGCATACCTTCGGTTCCGTTTTTGCGAAACCTCTCCCGCAGGCGTTTCCGGTGTTCAAGGTATCCAGGCTGGTCATCCATTCTGTTCCCTCCTTTTTACAATTTACTAAATACCCGGAGTAAGTCAATAGTATCTTTTTTTAACAGTCGATCACTTTCTTTCTTCTTAAGATCATGAGGAGAACCTCAACCATGCCCAAGCTCAGGCGGGAGGTCGCTCGGCTCAGGAAAATGAGGCACTGGCCTTTTCATCGGTTCAGGCGGGGAGATGCTTTTTAATAGGGCAAGAGAATCTGGCAAGCAGCCCGTGAATCTCCTGTTTTGCCTTCCCCGCCGCAGGTTATAGGAAGAAAAGAGATGGTTCTTAAGGTAAGAAATTCCCAGCCGACTTTCCCTTCGCCGATCCACCTCCCGCCTGAGCTAAAATAAAGGTTGGGGGATAAAAGTGATTGACTGTCAGTATCTTTTTACCCAATTTCTTTGTTACCCAAAACCGCTTGGATCTGGAATGGGTAACCCTGCCCCCAAATATTCTCAACTCTTCATTAATATAATTCATGTTGAATTCCCCGCTTTAAACCCCTAAAATACTCTTGATGACCAAGATTAAGTTATAGTGAACGGCAAAAGAAAGTTGTCATTATGAATCGTCCAGCATCGTCCAGAAAATCCCCCCCATCCCCCCTTTCCGAAAAGGGGGGGATTTCATGCCGATTCTTAATATTTTTTGGATTTTTGAACTCTGTTTTTCATAAGGCTAAACTGTTACCCACCGGACAGGTATTGAATGAGACAACCGGGGCCACGGCCCAGGCCCAGCCCTTCTCTGATTACGTATTGAAGATGGAAAGCGGGGGAATTAAACCATTGATTAAGAGTCAATATGGAGAGAGAGGATAAGCTGTGCTAAAATTAATAAAAAAAGCCCTTAAAAAAAATACGCCATCATAAGGAAAAGCACCCATGACCATCCCCATAGCCGAACGAATGACCCGTATCGGAACGGAGACTGCCTTTGCCGTATCCCAAGAAGCCGGCATATTGGCCCGGCAGGGCAAAAAGATTTACCCCTTTCATCTTGGCGATATGAACATTCTCACGCCAGCGAATGTGATGGAGGCCGCGATTGAGGCCATGAAGAAAGGTAAGACAGGATATTGCCCGACTGCCGGCATCCCGGAGCTTAGGGAAGCAGTGGCTAAAGACGTTGGCGCAAGTCACCACCTGTCCCTTACGGCCGAAAATGTCTCCATCCAGCCTGGTGGTAAACCGACCATAGGCAAGTTCATCATGACGGCCATGAATCCCGGAGATAAAGTCCTCTATCCCAACCCGGGTTATCCCATCTATGAATCCCAGATAGATTTTCATGGCGGCGTGGGAATGCCCTACGGCTACAAGGAGGGCAGGAGTGGCTTTATTCTCGATATGGAAGCTATCCGCAAAGGCCTAATGGCCGGCGCTAAAATATTGATCTACAACAATTACCAGAACCCGACGGGAGCCTCTTCGCCTAAGGAAGAGATGCAAGGGCTTGCTCGCCTGGCCGTCGAAAACGACCTTTTCGTCCTGGCCGATGAGGCTTACTTCGATATTCGCTATGGTGGCGAACCCCTGTCGATCGTTAGCTTTCCCGGTATGGCCGAGCGGACGGTCATTTTGTACACCTTCAGCAAAAAGTTCGCCATGACCGGCTGGCGGTTAGGAGCGGCCATCGGCCCCGCCCGGTTTATTGAAAACATCTCCAAGATTAACGTCAACGATGAATCCTGCTCCAACCACTTTATTCAGTATGGCGCCCTGGCTGGTTTGCAGGGCAGCAGCGCTGGGCCGGATTTCATCATGGCCACCTTAAAAGAACGGCGCGATGTCCTGGTAGAACTTTTAAATTCTATCCACGGAATCCGCTGTTTCAAACCAGAGGCCACCTTTTATGTATTCCCCAACGTTACTGAAGCACTGCGCCGCAAAGGTGTGCCAGATGTGGAAGAATTTCGCAAACTATGCCTTGAGGAGACCGGGGTGAGTTTCTGCACCCGAAGACATTTCGGCCGTCCCCTCCCCGGAGAGACCGAGCAGTATGTGCGGTTTGCTTACTCGGGGATCGATGTGCCCCAAATCAGGGAAGGGATGGCCAAGCTCACTGCTTTCCTGGCATAATACCGACTTCCGTAAAAGATACTTTATAACACTCTATACTTTACTTTTCCCAGGTCCGGGGGCCAGGATGCTTCGCTTGGCCGCATGAGGCGGTGGTTCTTCTCTGGATGGGGCGGGGAAGTGCACCCCGCCTCATTTTTCGGAGACCAGGATGGACACTGTGGGCAAGGTCCTTTCCCTGCCGATGCTGCCCGCACTCATCATCCTGGCCCCCGGACCACGACCAAGTAAAGCTTACCATATTATTTCCCCTGCTCTTTTACGTACTGCCGAATCGCTTCGAACTGACTTTCACCATCAAGTCCGGCCTCAGCCAATACTTTGTCCGCCGGCCCACTTCCCAGATAATGGCCTTTCTGGAAGGCGTGCATGGTCATCCGCCGCCCAAAATCAGAAAGGATCCAGCGGTGCATCGTGGGGAGCGTAAAGCCCGTAATCCCCATGGCTTCCTTAGCCAATTCATTCGGGAAGATCTTCTCCTGCTCAGGGCGCGGTAAAAGATCGAAGAGTTCGGCGCTGGCCACATAATAAACCTGTAGGTCAAATCCTTCCCTTTGCAACAGGGGCAGGGTTGTTTCAATAAAGGCATAGGTCACTTCGCTTCCCTGCAGGACTATCGTTCCATCTCTGTGTTTTTGGGTACTTCTTAAAAGATAAACACCTTTTCGGGCCTCAATGGGCGGGGCCAGGCCCAAAGCCTGACGATCAATGATTTTTTCTGTAGGCCGGGTCACAAACGGGGCAATGATTGCCGGTCGTTTGACCAGGGCAGCGGAGAAAAGCGTCCAAATTTCCTGGGGGTCCCAGGGGGTGAGGGTAAGCATCGTTCCCGAGGGAAAGTTCTCCTGGAAAAGCTGAAGAGCCTGAGGATCTGCATGGGTCGGTCCATCTTCTCCGGTTTTTAAACCGGCATGGGCGCAGATCAGCACAAAGGGGCGGTAAGGCTCCGGGGCGATGGCCCGCCTGGCCTGGTTGCCAATGGCATGCAGGCGGGCAGCGATGTGCCCTAAGGGAGCAATAAAGGCCCCGTAGGAGGAGCCAACGCCGATATGGCGCCCATAGGTAGAGAGGCCGGAGAGGATGCCGGCCATGGCATCTTCGCAAATGCCTCCTATGGAAAGTAAACGCGCCCCTGGATTGGTAGCGGCATTGTAGTAACCTTCGGGGAAGCCCTGGGCCGCAATATTGACGCTGGTGGAAGCGAGCAGGTCAGCAGAGGCCGCCAACAGGGCTCCGTTGCTCACTTTATTATAATAATGCAGAGCACGGCCCAGCTCTCCCCGCAGGGTGGTGGTTTTCCCCGGAGTTAACAGGAGTTCTTGGGGAATAGTCTCAGCGGTTTGAGCCGCGGTGTCGTAGATGGCCTGCACGAAAGGAGCTTTCGGGCGGGGTTGACGGTTTCGGCGATTGAGACGATCGCGGGCATGGTCAAGCCTCTGCGCCAGAGCTTCCACGGTGGAACGATTTCTTTCCAGGGTCTGGCGAATGACCAGCAGGGCCTCCCAGAAGCATGCTTCAAGAATCTCTTTGGCCTGACCGCCCTGGCAACGTTGTTGGCCGGGTTCACAGCGGGGCAGAACTCCTCCTGTTTGTTCAAGCAGGGGCCGGACCGCTTGATAAAAACCATCGACGCAAAGGTTATGCCCGGCGCCATGGGAGGCTCTTCCCTCTATTCCGTATTGCCAGCCTTTTTTCGTTTGATAGACGATTGCCGTAGGTTGGTGGTTGTCTAATTTAAGGGCGAGCGTTTGGGCGGCATGAATTTGCCCTAAATCTAAGCCGTCCGGGACGAGAATTGTGTTCCAATCATGGAAATAAGCAAACTCCGAGGGATCCCATTGGACATATTCACCGGGAATATCTTGCACGCGGCAAACGCGGTTGGAGTCAATCGAAGCCTGGTTCCAATCCACATGCAAAATGGCGTTTTTTAAGGAAGCTGTGCCGGCAGCGGCCATGGCCTCGCTGACCCGGCCCGGGGTTAAGCCTCCCTCCCCTTCCACAATGTGCACCCGCGGCGGATCCTGGTAATAATCCTCCGCCCCAAAGGCCAAGCCGAGAGAGGAAGCCATGCCCACTCCCGAAGCCCCGGTTGAAAGGCGGATGAAGGGTGTGGCCGGAGTTGGATGACCATCAAGCGGTTTGGCCTTGAACTTTTCAAATAGCGGGGTTTGGGCAATCGGGTTGCGGCGGAACCCGAGAAGATCCTCCAGGCGGAGCTGGTACCGCTCTTCTGCGGGGAGAAGTTCGGGGGCGCCAATCCGCAGGACTTCGTTGCGCAAAGCCCACATGGCGTAAAGACCCAGGGCTTTGTGCCCGGCAGCATAGGATATGATGTCGGCATCCTGACGGTCAGGATTGCCGGCATCATAGTCCAGAGATCCAAAAACGATGCCGGCGACCAGCCGCCCGGAGGATATGGATCCGCCTGGATGGCCTGAGGTGGGAACATAGTTATAAAGCAGAGCGCATAAAGAGCGATAGATTAAATCAAAGGTTTCAAAATGCTCTTTTCCCCTGTCCGAAATAGGGTTGCCTTCGGCCTTCATCATTTGGGTTATATCAGCATAAATCGCTCTTCTGGGTCCGAGTTTAAAAGCCATGGTTTGCTCCTTTTTCTTCGGTAATCAAGGACTTGAAACAGTATATAGCGTCCCCTTCAGTTTTTCCATAATTTTCCTGCAGTGTTCGGTCAATTCTTTTCCCCCGGCCCCTTGAACCCTTGACCCCAAGACCCCCTTGAAAAAATGGTTTATCATCTTGATCTGCCCGTAGATTTAATGATAGGCTCCTTGATAATTCATTGTGGTTCAGGAGTGAAGCAATGGAAAAACTCGGGTTTAAAGACGTTCTAATTGCCAAGCGGCAGATCCGCCCCCATCTATCACGAACACCTCTGCACAGCTATCCGGCGATTAACTCCCTGGTGGGCACCGAAGTGTACATCAAGCATGAAAACTATCAGCCGATTGGAGCCTTCAAAGTCCGGGGCGGAATCAATCTGGTCTCTCAACTGGACTTAAAAGAGCGGTCACGGGGTGTGATTGCCGCCTCAACCGGGAACCACGGACAGTCCGTGGCTTTTGCTGCCCGATTATTTGGGGTCAAAGCAGGCATTGTCGTACCTGAAAAGGCCAACCCGGGGAAGGTGGCTGCCATGCAGGGCATGGGGGCCGAAGTGATCTTTTACGGAGCGACCTTTGATGAGGCCAAACTGCACTGCGAAGCCCTGGCAGAGAAACATGGCTATCGCTACATCCACTCCGGAAATGAGCCCTTGTTAATTGCGGGTGTGGCCACTGAGGCGCTGGAGATGCTGGAAGACCAACCCGGTTTACAGGTTATCATCGTGCCCATCGGCGGGGGGAGCGGAGCGGCAGGAGCTTGCATCGTGGCCCGGGCCATCAACCGGGATATTCGGGTCATCGGGGTCCAGTCCGAAGCATCGCCGGCCGCCTACGAGTCCTGGCGGCAAAAGAGATTAGTGGAAGCTCCTAACCGCACCTTTGCCGAAGGGCTGGCCACGGGCACGGCCTTTGCGCTACCCCAGGCGATTCTCTGGGAAGGTCTGGATGATTTTGTGCTGTTGGCTGAAGAGGAAATTCTGCAGGCTATGGTGTGGATGGTGGCGCGGGCGCATACGCTAACCGAAGCAGCCGGGGCAGCGCCCCTGGCTGCGGCCTATAGACTCCGTAATGAACTGAAGGGAAAAAAGGTGGGAATCGTGTGCTCTGGAGGGAATACCTCGCTTAAGCATTTACGGCAGGCCCTTAACTCGGCCAAAGAAGAGTGACCTGAATTTCAATTATAACCCAGCCGACGCAGAGCCCGGGGGTCCTCCCGCCAGTTTTTCTCCACTTTCACCCAGAGTTCCAAAAAAACTTTTGCTCCAAGTAAAGCCTCAATTTCTTCGCGGGCCAGGCGGCCGATCTCTTTAAGCATCCGGCCTCTTCCTCCGATCAGAATACCTTTCTGGGTTTCCCGTTCCACCTGGATGGTGGCCTTGATCACGATCAGATTTTTCTCTTCTTTTTCTTTAAAATCTTCAATCACCACGGCCGTAGCATATGGAATCTCTTCCCGGGTCAAGCGGAATATTTTTTCCCGGATCATTTCCGCTGTGAGGAAACGTTCGGACAGGTCTGTAATCATATCCTCCGGGAATAGGCTTAGCCCTTCAGGCAGAATTTTAAGCAGCTCAACCATGAGGATTTCCACTCCGTCGCCCCGCAGGGCAGAGATGGGAATGATTTGTTCAAAGGGACGGAGGCGGGAGTAGCTCTCCATGATCGGGAGAAGGTCCCCTTTGGAAATCAAGTCGATTTTGTTAATAACCAGGAAGACAGGCTTCTTTGCTTTGTTTAGAGTTTTAAGGATAAAATCATTTTCCTCGTTATGGGGACGGTCGGCTTCGATCAAGAAACACACCACATCCACCTCGTTATAGGTGGCCAGAGCAACCCTGACCATGGCCTGGTTGAGCTTGGACCGCGACTGGTGGATCCCGGGGGTATCCAGAAATAAGATCTGGCCGCCGGGGTGGTTCTTGATCCCCAGAATGCGGTTGCGGGTGGTCTGTGGTTTGTCAGATATGATGGCTATTTTCTGGCCCAGCAAAAGGTTGAGCAAGGTGGACTTGCCGGCATTGGGCCGGCCAATGATGGAAACGAACCCGGATTTGAAGCCCTGTTTTTTTTCGCCCTCACTCATTGGTTTCCTTTATTAAAAATTCATTTTTTGTAAGGTTCTTTTGGCCGCCCTCTGCTCGGCCTCTTTCTTGCTCTTTCCCGCCCCCACGCCAGCAACCTTATCCCGGATCATAACTTTTACGCCGAAAACCTTATCATGGTCAGGCCCGAACTCCTTGACCTGCAGGTAGCGGGGAGTGGCTTTGAGAACTTCCTGGGAGACTTCCTGCAGCCTGGTTTTGAAATCCTGGTCGAATCCCTCCTCTTCAGCCGATTCCAGATAAAAAGCAAAAAGCCCGGAAATTACCTTAAAGGCCTTCTTAAACCCTCCATCCATATAAACCGCGGCCAGCAGGGCTTCCAGGGAAGCGGCCAGAATCGAGCTTTTTTGCCTGCCGCCGGTCATCTCCTCGCCCTTGCCCAGCAAGAGGTATTCCCCCAGGGCCAGTTCTTTGGCCATCTTGGCCAGCCGAGCCTCATTGACCACAGAGGCGCGCAGGCGGGAAAGATCTCCTTCGGAGTAATCGGGATGGCGTTCCATGATCAGGTGGCTGATGATCAGGTCGAGGACGGCATCGCCCAGGAACTCCATTCGTTCATTGTCCAGGCCGCCGGCTTCAAGGTTTTCGTGAACAAAAGACTTGTGCCGTAATCCTTGATCGAGAAGATCAAGGGATTTGAAGCGGTAATGAATCTTTTGCTGGAGCGTCTTCAGCGCTTTCTTTCGGTCATTATTAGCCACAGAGATCACCGAGAACACGAAGGCATAAATAAAGGATCATCTCCAAATTAGTTGATCAAATTTTTAATGAAAGCCTGCCAAGGGCGCGGAAGGAAAGGTCCTGCCTTGGCAGGACGCCGCAAGCATCGGCGGGATATCTCCTTTCCATAAACCCCCTGCTTGCCTTCCGCAAAGCGCAGCGGGGGCGGGGAAACA